>CATOPA010000008.1 GCA_951801965.1 uncultured Erysipelotrichaceae bacterium
ATCATTTTTTAACATACAATATAAAAATACTTTCCTATTCTTGTAATAAAAGTATATAACTTATAGAAATCTGCACTATCTCAAAATTTTAACAATGAGACTTAAAAATTTTCATACACCTTCTTCTCTCCCATTCAGCCATGCAATGAATCATATATAAAACCTTCACTTCTACAATAAAATAATAACATACTTTTTTTTAAAATACATACAATATATGGGGTGATGATAATGTGTGGTATTGTCACAATATGTGATTACACAAAAGATGTTTTAGAATATAATGAACAAATTATGGATATGGCTCATCTTTTAAGAAAAAGAGGACCAGATCAAGAAGGATACTTAATGACGAGTCATTGTTTAATGGCTCACAAACGTTTGTCTATTATTGACTTAGAAAATGGAAAACAGCCAATGATTTATACATGGAATGATAAAACTTATAGAATTACCTATAATGGTGAAATCTATAATATGATAGAAATTAAAAATCATCTTGTTGAATTAGGCTATACATTTCAAACAATGAGTGATACTGAAGTCATTCTTGCAAGTTATATTGAATATCAAGAGCATTGTTTAGATTTATTCGAAGGTATTTTTGCATTTGTTATTGATGATGGACAAAAGCTCTTTATCGCAAGAGATCCTCTTGGGGTGAAACCTTTATATTATTTTATAAAAGATCAAATGATTGTTGTTGCAAGTGAAATCAAATGCTTATTAAAATTTATAGGAAAAGCTGTTGTTGATAAAAGAGGTGTTCAAGAATTACTAGGTTTAGGTCCAAGTATGACACCAGGATATACAATTTACAAAGGTATTTATTCCTTGCGACCTGCTCACTATATGTATTTTGATACACAGCCACATATATCATGTTATTGGAAATTGCATGATGAAAAGCATACAGATTCCCTTGAAGAAACAATCCAAAAAGTGAAAGAACTTGTTATTGAGAGCATACAAAAACAGCTTCTGAGTGATGTTCCTATCTCAACGATGTTATCAGGAGGATTAGATTCGAGTATTATTACAGCAGTTGCTCATCAATATGTGCAACCATTATCTACTTATAGCATCACTTATGAAGAACAAGAAAAATATTTTAAAGCTTATGATTATCAAACAACAATGGATGATGATTATATTCAACAAATGAAAGAACGCTATCAGCCAGATCATCATAAAGTGGTTTTATCTCAAGATGATCTATTGGAATCTTTACAAGAAGCTATGATTGCGAGAGATATGCCTGGTATGGCTGATATTGACTCAAGTTTCCTTCTTTTTGCGAAAAATATTTCTCAAAAGCATAAAGTCTGTTTATCAGGTGAATGTGCAGATGAAATCTTTGGTGGATATCCTTGGTTTTATAAAGAAGAACTTTATAATCAACCTTATTTTCCATGGATGAGAGATTTAGATAAAAAAATAGATCTCTTTAATGAAAAAGTCAAAGCTTTAGATATAAAAGACTATATTATACAAAGATATCAAGAAACACTTCAGGAAATCAATACACAAGATTTAAAAAAGCAATTGATTTATCTCAATACACAATGGTTTATGCAAACATTGTTAACACGTGCTGACACACAAACAATGAGTGCCTCTATTGAGGTTCGTGTTCCTTTTGCTTCTACAAAAATTATACAATACTTGTATAATATGCCAACTGCTTATATGTTTTATCAAGATGAAGAAAAAGGAATACTTAGAAAAGCTTTTGAAGATTTTCTTCCACATGATATTGCTCATAGAAAGAAAAATCCTTATCCTAAAACACATTCTCCTATATACAGTGAACTCATTTATAAAAAATTAAAAGAATCTTTAAAAGATTCTTCAAACATCCTTTATGCCTTTTTTGATAAAGAAAAGCTCATACAGTTCATAGAAAGCAAAGGAACATCTTTCACTTCTCCATGGTTTGGACAACTGATGATGGGTCCACAACTCATGGCATACTTCTATCAAATGTATTTATGGGGAAAAATATATCATATTCAATTAGAATTCTAGAGCAGGTATACTCCTGCTCTAATTTTCTATTCTGATTTGATAATAATAATTGCGTTCATTACGTTGCAAATAATCATCAACCAATTCCCTTGCTTTGTCAGGATAATCTGTAATCAATCCAGAAACACCCATATCCAAATACTGTTTCATACGTTTTTCATCATTGACTGTCCAAATATATATAGGAATCATATGATCAACAGCTTTTTGAATAAACGTTGTACTTGCAACACTTTCCTCAATAGCTAAAAAATCTATATTCATATCCCAAATAGAATCATCAATATTTCCTACACTTCCATATATACAATAACCAATCCACCAGTTACTTTCTCTTCTTCTCAGTTCACTAACAACTCGAAAATCATTAGACATAAATATAGCCTTATGCCCCATTTGATACTTATTGACGACTTCAATCATCTTTTCAATAAGTATTTCATAATCATCTGTTGGCTTTAGTTCAATCAACAGTCTTGTTGTCATATTCTCCTTTTTCATTTCTATCAATAAATCTTCTAAAGTCACAATATGCTCATCATTTTTTCCAGATTGACTCAATATTATTTCTTGAAGTGATGAAAGTGTTAAATCCGAAACACTTTCATCAGAAGAACTCAATCGAGATAATGTATTATCATGAAACACAACTGGAACAAGATCTTTTGACAACTGTATATCAATCTCAGCATAATCTGCCTTAAGTTCATTAGCATTCTTGACAGCTGAAAGTGTATTTTCTATCTCATATGCGCTCCCTCTATGACCAATAACCCATGGCTGATGAATATAAGCCTCTTGATCAAAGTAAACCGATAATAAACATAAAACAATACCTATCATAACAATTTGACTCATTGTCTTATTTTTTTGATAAAAACGACTATTGAAAATAGCCTCTTTAATTTGAATAAGAAAGTTATATATCATTTGTTCAAATTGATGAATTTTTTGATTCATTTGGTTTGTATCAATAGGAACTTCTTTAACTGTTATTAAATCTTCTTCATATCGATAAGCAAGATCAACAATATAGTGAATAAAGAAAACCATTCCTATCATAGATAACAGCCATATAAAAATATATTGATAAACACTATAACGAAAAGCTGTTGATGTCACAACATATTTTAAAAAGTAAAAACCAAAGTCATTATTTTTCAAAATTGGATAAACAAAAAAATTTATAATAATCCTATCTAACAGTGTCCATCCTAAAACAAAACATATAAGAACTCCTTTTTCTTTCAAAGAAATCCTTTTCCATAAATAGAAACTTTCTTTAATAGCTTGTATAATATTTTTCTTTTTCAAGCATATGTACACAGGAATAAAAATCATAATAATAAACAAACTATATAAGAAAAAATATATAAAAATCATAAAAAGATTTAATAATTGTGTTGATTGAAAATGATGAACTATAAAATAAGGTACATTCCACCTCAAAATATAACTACTCATAAATCCTACATGTATAAATGGCAATAAAAAGACCAAATAAGCTCCACTGATACAAAAAGAAGGATAGTGAAGTGATCTTAATTGAACAAAACTTTTTAACATCACCTTTCTCAATGAATACTTCTCATTTTCATGTTCTAAAGCAAATATATTCATCAAAACATACAATTCATAATATGTCATTAATGTCATAAACAAAAACAAAAGTAAAACAATCAAAATTCCATGCCAACTTAAAAACTCAAATAACATATCCTGATTAAAAACGATTCCAAAAGAAATACTTCTTAGATATCTTTGTAAGATCCATCTTATCATAGGACCTAAACAAAAAAGAACAATGACTTTATAAAAGATTTCAAACTTAAAAACATTTCTTATCAAAGAAAAATATTTCATATCTTTTATCTTCATCATTGTTCACATCCTATTCATCAGTATATCTTATAAAAATCTTTCTATATATAGCTAAGCATATCACAATACACGCTAAAGCAATATAAAATTCTTTATGACTTAAACGCATGCTTAATTCTAAATCAAAATGTCCTGTAATTGTCAATATATGCCATGTTAAGAATTCATAAATCTGCATAACAAGTACACCACAAAACCCAATAACTCCAATAACTTCACTATTTTTTCCACAATCTGTCCATATGCCTATATAAATTAAAAGAATACATGTTAAAGAGACAGGGTTTTTCAATAAAACGAGTCCATAAACTTCTTGAATTCCCTCTGCCCCACCAAACCAAGGAAAAAACATCATCAACAAGCTTAATGTCAATACTATAGTCATTATAATCTTTCTTTTCATTTTCATCAACTCCTATATAAAGAGTATATAATGAAAAAGAAATATTTTTCGTAATGTATACTTAAATTTTTCTTAAGATTTTATTAATCTCTCAAAAAATACATATTGAATAAAAACATAACATGATTTATCATAAAATAAAGAAGAAAGGATGATAAAATGAAGAACATTCGATTGGTTTTATGCGATATTGATGGGACATTATTAAATAGTCAAAATACATTAACACCAAAAACAAGAGAGGCTATCTCAAAGTTAAAAAATAAAAATATTCAATTTGGTATTGCAACTGGAAGGACACCTTATGCTGTCAAAAAGCTCATTGTTGATTGGGGAATTGAAGAGTATGTTGATGTTATTATGGGATTTAATGGAAGCTGTTGTTATTATGTTAAAGAGAAAACAATGTCTTCTTGTGATTTACTAGATGGAAAATATATTCAAGAAATTATGCAAGATTTTAAAGAATTCGATCCTACTTATACGCTCTATGATAAAGAAGAATTGCATTGTACAAAAGTCAATGACATTGTTAAAGAGGCTGCTAGAGGAAATAAATTAACCATTTGTGTGGATGATTTTCATCAATATTTTCAAAAGCAAGTTGAAAAAATTTTGATTGTTGAACCACCTGAAAAACTCCAACAAATCAAATCATTTTATGAAGAAAATATCAATACAACACATTATAAAGCTGTACAATCATCCCCTGTACTTTTAGAGTTTTTAAATCCTCAGCTTTCTAAATCCAAAGGTATCCAACAAATATGTAAAGACTTAAATATTCATTTTAATAATATCTTAGCATTTGGTGATGAAATGAATGATTTTGAAATGATCAGAGATTGTGTTGGTGTTGCAATGGGGAATGCTAATGAAAAGATTAAAGAAGTAGCTCAATACGTTACTGATAGTAATGATAATGATGGTATTGCTCAATTTTTAAATCAATATATTTTGTAAAAAGCAGCAAGCTTTTAAGCCTGCTGCCCTTTTCTTCTTATCAGAACATCAAATTTTAAAACTATCATTTTTACATTCAGAAATTTTCATGCTATTCTTAGAGTGCTTACATAATTCACATTTAAGAATCTATATGACTAAGTTAATAGAATCTTTAATTTTCCCTAAGTAACAATAAGTATTATTATCAAAGATTACTTTCATCTTCATTTTATTAATAAGTTAATAAAACTGTTAATCATTAAATATTATTCTACTTCAGATTACCATATAAACATCAATGACTTTTTCTACTACTTCTTCATTGTATTTAATATAAACATTTTTTGCTCGAATATCTTCAACATCTTTTCCTATTTGATATATAAAATAATGATATTTTCTTGTTGGAGATAGTTCTACTTTATCCGAAAAAATATCGATAGTTAAAGAATCATTATCTTCTAATTCAAACATACGTTTTCCATAATCATCTATGCCTTTAATCTCAATAGATAACTCATGACTTATAGGAGTATCTATATTTTTTACATCGATACTGGTAACAAATAAGATATATCTATAGTTTGAATCTTTATAATAATTCTCTGGTAATTCTAAATTTTCATACCTATATTCATATAAATAAATATCACCCAATAAATCTAAGTCATTTGTTTTATTTTCATTATGTCGAACACAACCAACAGGTATAAGTAGTGATAGCATAACCAAGACTATAGTTCTCCACCTTTTCATTATGAACACTCCCTCCTTAATAAACTATTTTTGAATAATCTTTAGTTATATAAACTCCTTCTATCATCATTATAACATTTGTTATTAAGTTATCAACAATTTCCTATTATATAAAAAATATAAATTTAAGAATGAATTGAATCTTTTCATGCTAAAACATTCAGTGATTTAAAAGTTATACTACACAGTAAAAACAGCAAGCTTTTAAGCCTGCTGCTTTAATCTTTCTTGTTTATCTTTTTGTGCTTTGATAACTTTTTGGCGAGTAAATTCTTCACGCTCTTTTTCATCCAATGCCTCACTAATAAACTTCACTGTGTCTTCAAATTCAGGAATAGAAATATTCTTTAAGGCATTTGCTCTTTTTTGTGTTTTACGAATAGCATTGGCTAAACGATAAACAGCATTTTCTATTTCTGCAAGCTTTACAGTAAGTTCCTTTACTCGATAGAAACAGCGATAAGCATAATCGACTTTAGAATTGGCTCTTTCGAAACCATATCCTAAACGAAGTGGTGTTTTTTCATAAGAAATCTTAGGAATTTCAACACCCATAACACTGCGATAAGTCACGCTAATTCCTACATCTATAGGCACTGCCTCTACGATATCACTAATAATACCTAAAGACATATTGGCTTCTTGTAAAGCATAATATGCTTTTTCATATGATGTAGTAATATCATCTCTAATCATCTTGACATCATCTAATAAACTCATCATTTCTTTGATTAGAACATTTCTTTTTTTATCCATCAAGTCATAACCTAAATAAGCAAGTTCTAATGACTTTTTGGTTGCAATTAAATTTCCTTTTGTAGGGAAAACTTGATTAGCCATTTTGTACTGCTTGCTGTAATTCTCTAATTGTTCCTTCTTCTACAAGGTTAAATTGAGCAACAGCTTTTTCATGATCATAGAATTGTTCTAATACAGCATTATCAATACGGTCTAACTCTCCCTTAGGTAATACAGAAAGCAATGTCCAACCTAAATCTAATGTTTCTTCAATTGATCTGTTTGTATCAAATCCTTGATTGATAAAGTGTTTTTCAAACAAACGACCAAACTCCATATACTTTCTATCAACTGTAGATAATTCATCTTCACCAATAACAGAAGTTAAAGATTTAACATCTTGAACATGAGCATATGCAGCAAACAATTGGTTAGATACAGCAGAGTGATCAGCACGTGTATATCCTTCACCAATACCATCTTTCATCAAACGAGATAATGATGGAAGTATACTGACTGGTGGATAAACTCCCATAGCATTCAACTCTGAATCTAAAGTAATTTGTCCTTCTGTAATATATCCAGTTAAGTCAGGAACTGGATGTGTAATATCATTGTTAGGCATTGTCAAAATTGGAATCTGAGTCACAGATCCTTTTGCTGACTTAGAAATACCTGCTCTTTCATATAAAGAAGCTAAATCTGAATATAAGTATCCAGGATATCCTTTACGTCCTGGGATTTCACCTTTACTTGATGAGAATTCACGCAATGCTTCACAATATGAAGTCACATCAGTATAAATAACCAAGATATGCATATCGTGTTCAAATGCTAAATATTCAGCAGCAGTCAATGCACACTTTGGTGTTAAGATACGTTCAATAATTGGGTCATTAGATAAATTTAAGAACATAACAACCCTTTCCATAACTCCAGCTTCTTCAAAAGAACGTCTAAAGTATTCAGCAACGTCATTAGTGACACCCATAGCAGCAAAAACAACACCGAATCCTTTTCCTTCATCATCAGCAACTTTTGCTTGTTTAACAATTTGTACTGCCAATTGATTATGTGGCAATCCTGAACCTGAGAAAATAGGTAACTTTTGTCCACGAATCAAAGTTGTCAAACAATCAATAGAAGAAATACCAGTATTGATATAGTTTCTAGGATAAACACGTGATACTGGATTTAATGGTAAACCATTGATATCCATTGATTTTTCAGCATAGATTTCCCCTAATCCATCAATAGGTTTTCCTGCTCCTGAAAAAACACGTCCTAAAATTTCTTTAGATACAGGTAATTCCATAGGATGTCCTAATAATCTTGTTTTTGTATTTGAAAGAGAAAGTGAGTTTGTTCCTTCAAAAACCTGAATAATAACTCTTTCCCCTTCGATTTGAACAATACGTCCTAAACGTGTTGTTCCATCTTTACATTTTAATTCAACCATTTCATCGTATGAAGCATTTTGAACATGATCTAATACGACTAATGGACCGTTAATTTCATTCAAACCTATATATTGAAGACTCATAACTTTTTCCTCCTTTAGCGAATAGATGCAATTGCTTCATCAATATCTTTATAGTAATTATCAAATAAATCTAAATTGTTGTTTGGTACATCGTATTTCATCTTAACAACCTTATCAAAAATACCTGTATCCATAATCAAACGAATAGGTTTATTCGCACTAACAATTTCTTTACCACGTTTATTCAAATACAAAATCACTTCCATCATCTTTAATTGCTTTTCAAGTGGTACATAAGTATCATCAGGATGGAAAGCATTTTGTTGTAAGTATCCTACACGAATTAATTTTGCAATTTCAATAATTAATTTTTGATCATCTGGTAAAACATCAGATCCCATCAATTTTACAATTTCCATCAATTTTGTTTCTTCAGCAAGAATACTTTGTAACTCTTGACGATCTCTTAAGAATTTTGAATCAACATTCTTATTAAACCATCTTTCTAAGTCAGGAATATATTCACTATAACTTTGATTCCAGTTAATCGCAAAATAGTGACGTGCATAAGCCAAAGCCTTATCCAATGCCCAGAATGTACGCACGAAACGTTTTGTATTTTGTGTAACTGGTTCAGAGAAGTCAGCACCTTGAGGAGAAACAGCTCCGATAATTGTAACAGAACCTTTTGTGCCATTAAGATTATCCATATATCCAGCACGTTCATAGAATTGAGATAAACGTGAAGGTAAATAAGCTGGGAATCCTTCTTCAGCAGGCATTTCCTCTAGACGTCCAGAAATTTCACGAAGTGCTTCTGCCCAACGAGATGTAGAGTCTGCCATAATAGCAACATGATATCCCATATCACGATAATATTCAGCTAATGTCACACCAGTATAAATAGAAGCTTCACGAGCAGCAACTGGCATGTTTGATGTATTAGCAATTAAAACTGTTCTATCAGTTAAAGGTTTGTTAGACTTAGGATCAATCAATTCTCTAAATTCTTCAAGAACCTGAGTCATTTCATTTCCACGTTCTCCACAACCAACATAAACAATAATATCAGCATCACACCATTTTGCAAGCTGGTGTTGAGTCATTGTCTTTCCAGTACCAAATCCACCTGGAATGGCAGCAGTTCCCCCTTTCGCAATTGGGAAAAGCGTATCAATAACACGTTGACCTGTAATCAATGGCATTGAAATAGGCAAACGTTTATGAACTGGTCTTGCTTGTTTGATAGGCCATTTTTGAGTTAAAGTAAAATCAATAATTTGTCCTTTTTCATCTTTCAATTTCATAATGACATCATCGATTTTATATTGCCCATTTTCTTTAACTTCAACAACTTCACCTTTTAAATAAGGAGATACCATACATTTATGTGTAATTAAATCTGTTTCTGGGATTGTCGCATAAATGTCTCCACCTTTTAATTGATCTCCAACTTTGACTGTTAGAGTCACATCCCATAATTTATCTTTATCCAATGGTGCAACATGGCTACCAATAGGAATAAATGCTCCTGCATCTTTTGCGATTTCTTCTAGGGGTCTTTCAATCCCATCAAATATATTTCTTAAAATCCCTGGGCCTAATGTTACAGAGATAGGCTGACCTGTTGAATAAACAGGTTCTCCTGGTTGCAATCCTGTTGTTGTTTCATAAACCTGAATTGTTGTAAATTCTTTCTTAATAGAAATGACTTCACCAATAAGACGTGCATTTCCAACATACACCATTTCAAGCATTGAAAAATCATCAGTATCTTTGACTGTAACAACGGGACCATTGATTGAATAGATGACATTTTCCATTTCTTTCAATTTCCCCCTTTTCTATTTGACAATTAATCCTGAATTTTTATTAAACCATTCTTTTTGGTTTTCTAAAGCAAAATCTAATGTTTCATCACTTATTAATGATAATTTTTTATTTTCAATAATGAAACCACCTAATGTAATTTCATCATTGACTTCAATACGTACATCACTGCCAAAAGCAGAAACAATCTTATCTTTTAAAGAAAGATCTTTCTTTGAAACATAAATGACTGTTTCTAAATCTTGAAAATGATGAGCAACCTTTTGAATCTTTGCTTCTACAAAAGGTAAGTATTCTTGACTATCTGCAAATTCAATTAACTTTTCTTTTGCTTTTGCAAAAACAGATTGCATATATTCATCTCTTTGTTTAATTAATTTTTTAGTTCTTTCAATATGACTTTCAGAAATTTCAGATGCAGCTTGAGAAGTCATTTCCTCAACATCTTGTTTCAATCTTAAATCAGCATCTCTTTTTGCCTCTAATTTCATTGATTCATAAGCTTCTTCTTCAAGCTTTTTCACTTCATCAAGAATGGCTTTTTCTTCACTCTGTGCCTGTCTTTCCATTTCATCTTTCATATAGAGAAATACTTGATCCATATTCTGCATAATCTTTCTCTCCTATAATTTAACACCAATTGCTTCAGATACATAACCATCAATTGTTTCACCAATTTTTGAATTTCCATGACGATCAGGTATTTCTGTAATCAATGGCTTTTGTTGTTTTAATTTGATTTCAGATATAATATCTGGACACATATCTACTAATTTTGTAGTCACTAAAATAATGGCAATACTTTCATCTTTCATCTTTTCTTGTAAAAGATTCAAAAAATCTATTCTCGTATGCACAACTTTTCCTTCAATGCCTACAAGTCTTAGTCCCATTAATGTATCAATATTATCGCTGATTAAGAAAAACTTCATATAATCAGACCTTTCTATAAATTATAACTTATTGATAATCAAGATTGAAATTAACAAACCATAGATGGCAACACCTTCACCTAAGGCAACGAAGATCAAAGCCTTACCGAAGTTATTTTCATTTTCAGAGAAAGCTCCAATAGCAGCTGGTGCAGCAGCAGCAACAGCAATACCAGCTCCTAAAGCTGAACATCCAGTTGCTAAAGCAGCAGCGATAAATCCAAGCCCTTGAGCCATAGTTCCAGCGATAGAATTTACTGTTTCAGCAGCTGAAGCAGAACTCATAGATAAACATAACATCAAAACAACAGCACCAAAGAACCCAGCAACATGTGTTCCTAAACGCCATTTAGCACTTTTCTTGCTTACTTTTGTAGTAAACATTTTCACTAAAGGTAAAGATAATAATACAACTGCAACTAATGGTAAAACAAACATTAAAATAGACATAATTCATTTCCTCCTAAATATTTTATATTTTATTGAATAGATACAAAAGGTTTCCCTTTTCCTTCATAATAACGTGAGAACATTTCATAGAATTCAAGACGTAAAACCTGAATACCAACAATCATTCCCTCTAACACCATAACAAAGATATTACCAAATACAACAACAAACCAATATCCTACTCCACCAACCATGTTAGCAAGAGTATAAACAACAAGCATCATTCCAGCATGGGATAAAACAAATCCACCAACACGTAAGAATGACATTGTATTTGTAATAAATGTTAATACAATATCAAATAATTCAAAGAACCCTTCTGTAAAGAATCCACCAAAACCATGTGGGAACATTTTCTTTCCTTCCATACGATGTGTTAATGGTTCTTTTAAGAAGATCAATAGAACTGGAATCAAAATCAATCCTATCATATAAACAGTTCCTCCAACGAATGGTATATTAATACCTAACATCATTTTCACAACCATTAATAAAACTGAAATATAGAAAACAAGTCCAGCTATTCCATTTTGAGAAAAACAAATTTCTGGAATATCTTTCTTCTTTATATTTGTAAAAGTATTGAAAAGAATAGCTATCACAATCAAAACAACACCTGTTCCTATAGCAATACCTAATAAAGGCATTGTATTGTTTGGATCTAAAGTATGGAACATTGGAGTAAAGATTTCCTCATTTCCAAAGAATGATCCATAAATAATCCCAAATAATGCACTTGATATACCAATACGCATACCAATTTCTCCAAGCTTCATTCCTTTTACCTTATAAGCAATAAAACCAACAAGTGATAATAATAAACCTTGTCCAATATCTCCAAACATCATTCCAAATAAGAATGTGTAACTTAAGGCAACGAATGTTGTTGGATCAAAGTCTGTATAAGATGGTACACCATACATTTCAACAAACATTCCAAAAGGTCTTACAAACCAATTGTTTTTCAATCTTGATGGTGGTGTCAAACGAGAATCATCTGTTGCTTCTCTTATTTGTACAACAACATTTTCGATATTTTCAAAACTTTCTTTAACTGCAAGAGCATCTTTTTCTTCTGCAAACCCAAAGATAGCTGAATTTTTACCAAAAACAACAACATATTTTTGAGCATCATATGTTTCATTTAATCCTTTAGAAATAGAATAAATACGACTCAATTCTTCTATATTTTCATCAAAAACTTTCTTTATTCTTTCATCTAAAGTCACTAAATAATTTCTTGCTAAATCATCTTCTTCTTTTAATACTTTTAAAGCTTCTTCTGGTGTTCCATGAACAAAATCAGGAATATGAATGCTTTCAAAATATAAAGATGAGAAAATGTTATCAATCTCTGGAGCTTTTGTCTCAGTTGCTAAATACATACAATAAGTTTCCTTAATGTCTTTATGAAAAACCTTAAACAAAAACTCTTGTTCACCATAATATTGAATTTTTTCTAAATTTATAGTTGGTATACGTCCAAATCTTACTTTCAAATATTTACAAGCTAAAAAATGATCAAAATCCATTTCTGAATTAATCATATGTTCTAATTGAGAAATCGCAGCCTCATTTTCATTAATCATTTGCTGAAGTTCAACTTTGACTTTCTCCATTTTAGACACTTGCTCTAATACATTACAAAAGAACGTATCTGCTTGAATGATATTTATTTTTGTATTGTCAACATCTTGACAATGAATATCAATATGATATTTTTCTTTTGCTTCTTCCATACGGTTGATGATATCAGCATAAGGATTTTCTCTGTTCAAAACAGAAAGTCCCTGTACAGAATCAACAAACTTTGAAGCTAACTCTGGATGAAAATTTTCTGTATGAACAAGTTTTCTTAAAACAGTATCATACTGATTATCAGAAAATTCTATTTCCAAAAGCTTCATTTTTGCTATCGCCATATATTTCTCCCTTCCTATAAAAATTTAATAAATAAGCATAGATTCAATTTGGTCAGATGTTTCTCCATATCTTAATCCTTCAATAATATGTTTAAGATTATCAATTTCTACTTGAAAGACAATTTTATATGTCATATAAACAAGTGCACTATCAGTAGAAAAACGCATAAATCTCTTTGCCAAATTATATTTAATTTTTTCTGTATAATATTCAATATATACAAATTCATGATCATCTACATATAGCTTATATGGAGAAGTTGACAATTTTCTCAAAAATTCACTCGCATCCTTAGCTTCAATCAATTCATTCATCATTGAACGAGGAATACGCGAATATTCTAAGAAAAGTGTTTCTCTAATTTGATCTGGAGTTGCATGAAAATATTTCTTTAAACGATATATTTTTGTAATATTCTGTAACTCTATAGATGTATTGATCATTGTTAAAAGATCTTTACGTTTATTCCCTTTGAATAATCTTTTTACTGTTTCAACATATTCTGAATAATAAATATGTTTAAATTCTAACTCTAACATATTAGAATCTAATGGTTCATCATCTTTAGGCTTATATTTTAATAATGGTTCATAATATTTTGTTCCTTTTAATAACAATAATAATCCATCATAGCTATTTACTGAAATTAACCCATATAAATTGAAGCTTGCATATTTTTTTAAATATGTTGGAATTTCTACTTCATATCCAGAATAATAATCAGAAACTATCAATCTTGCTTTTGTAAGAATCAATTGAATTTCTAATTCCATGATTCCAAGCTGATAAAACTCTAATTCTTTTTTTGATGCAAATCGCATCAATCTGTTTAATCTCAAAAATGTTTCTTTGCTTAGCAATGCCTCTAATTGTCCACGATGTACAGTCACATCTTTTAAATCAGATAAAATATCACTGTATGCTGTATTACTTTTTAAATAGCTGACTAAATCATTAAGATTTCTTCTTTTTAAAAGCTCTTCATAATTTTGTTCTGTGAGTCTTCGTGAATACATAGAGCGTGCTTTTGCAAGAATTGCATTTGACGAAAAAGAACTCATGTCATCACCTCTTCTCTATACTTCTTTACAACGTTTAACAATGGTATCAACCCATTCATTTTCTTTTTCATTGTAAAGATCTGAGAGATGAGCGAGTGATTTTTTATAGTCTTCTTCATTTCTTTCTTTTGTTGCTTGAATCTGTTCTTCTAACTCTTTTTTATGAGCATCAATTTTGACTTGATACTCCTTAACAAAGGAATCATAAATCTCTTTCTTTTTCTCATTCATATGAGCTTGAACATCCTGCTTTTTCTGACGTGCTTTTTCAACAATTTGTGAACATTCTAAATCAATAGCCACAATATCTTGAATGACTTTATCCAAAACAATCCCTCCCCTGCTTTATTTTTCTCAAATAGTTTACTCCTATTTTTTCGACATTTCAAGAGTTTTAAAATCATTTATCATTATGAAAATAAGACTTCTTGTTAAAATAAACCTTTTATTTCTTTGGTTCTCTAAAAACAATATAAATTGGTACTGCCAGTAATAGACTTCCCCCTATAATATTACCTATTGTTGATACTAACATATGTAACGGAAGCATTCCCCAATCAATCGCATTTCCTAGCTGTGTGACACCCATTGTAAACACTCCAGCATTAGCAACACAGTGTTCAAAACCTGGTAAAACAAAGGCCATGACAAACACCATTATGACAATTAATCTCGCTGTTTCATCTTTGATTTTTATTCCTGAATAAGCTGCAATACATACAATAAAGTTACACATAATTCCTTTAATTAATAAATCAAAAACATCAAATTGCAGTTTTGATTCCATCATGGTCGTTAAATAAGGAATCATAATTTTTTCTTGGGCACCACTCTTAATAAAAAGAAAAGAAATCAACCCAATCCCTACCATATTTCCAATATAGCAAACAACCCACATAGGAATAATATCCTTTATTTTTAATTCTCCTTTTAAAACAGGCATAATCGTCACAAAACAATTACCTGTAAACAATTCAGCACCTAAATAGACAATAGCGACTAAACCAATACCAAATGTTGCGGCTACAGCTATTTTGGCTGCAACACCATGACTTTGAAGCATTGCTCCTAATGTATAAGACAAAACAGCAGCTGAGCCTAAGTAAGCTCCTGCCATAAAAGATCTCATAAAAAAACGCAATGGATCAGTTTTCATAATATTATGTTTAATCTTTCCTAATTTACTTAAAACCTCAATATCTCCAAACATACTTATTCCCCCTAAATTTCATTATATAATAAATAAACATACAATATCAATCATTTAAAGAGTCATTTTGTCAAATAAAAAAGGAATATGATTTCTATCATAGAATCTCATATTACCACAATGAAATGTTTATGAAAAAACTGCCAACAAATATCATTGTCAGCAGTTAAAAATTATCTTATAATAATCCCATTTCAATCATTTTTAATCCAATATCAACTGAATTATAAGCTGCACCTTTCATTAACTGATCAGCAACAACCCATAAACTTAAGGCATGATCATTGTCTAAATCTTTTCTTACACGTCCAACATGAACCAATTCATCACCAATAAATAATGTTGCCATTGGATAAACCTGATTTTCAATATCATCATACAATTCAACACCATGAGAATGTGATAAAAGTTCAAAGACCTTATCCATATCAATTGGTTTTTTGGTTTCAATATACACTGATTCACTATGTCCTCTTAAAACTGGAACACGTACACAAGTGGCATTTACTTTGATATCCTTATTAAAGATTTTCTTTGTTTCATTAACCATTTTCATTTCTTCTTTTGTAAAATGATTATCTAAATCAAATTTATCAACTTGAGGAATACAGTTGAAAGCAATTGGAAAATGCTTTTTATCAGAAGCACAAGGCAATGTTTTTGCAACTGGCTCTTTTCCATCTAATACTTCTTGAGATTGTCTATAAAGTTCTTCCATACCTGCAACTCCTGCACCAGAAACAGCTTGATATGTAGAAACAATAATTCTTTCAATATCAAAATATTCATTTAAACGATTCAATGCACTGACCATTTGAATAGTTGTACAATTTGGATTAGCAATAATCCCTTTATGATTCCTTAATGCTTCTCCATTGACTTCAGGAACAACCAAAGGAACATCAGGATCCATTCTAAAATGTGAAGTATTATCTATATTGACACACCCTGCTTTCACTGCATAAGGCATATATTTTTCAGAAATACTTCCACCTGCACTCCAAAAAGCCACCTCAACATCATCAAAAGACTTTTCTGTTAATTCTTCAACAACAAATTCATGACCTTCCATTTCAACAACTTTACCTGCACTACGTGCAGAAGCAAGCAATTTTAAACTCTCAAAAGGGAAATGGAATTGAAAAATACATCTCAACATTTCTCTTCCTACTGCCCCAGTAGCACCAACAATCGCAACTTTATACTTTTTCATCTCTTCTTCTCCTTATCCTAAAAATGCTTCATGTAATAAGACTTGTGCCTTTTTCACATCATCTCTATCAATATAACAAGAAATATTAATTTCACTACAAGATGTCATCTCAACATTAATATCATTACTCATCAATGTATTATACACCTTTTGAAACATTCCTTTATTATTTTTTATACCTACACCAATGACTGCAACTTTACCTATATTTCCTCTGACAATTGTTTTTTGTGGTTTCAATACTTCTTTTAAATCATTGATCACATCAACGACACTTGTCACATCTTTATCATTGATAATCAAAGAAATATCCATCTTTCCACCACCAACCAATGCTTGATTAAAAACATTCACATTGACATTAGCATCAGATATTTTTTCAAATAATTGTCCTGCTCCATTAATCTTTGCATCAACACCTACAAGTGTTATACGAGCTTCATTTTGTGACCCTGTAATCCCAGAAATCACTAACTGATTCAAATGATCTTTCATAATTTTATCATCTCCTATCACATAAGTCCCCATTTGATGATCAAAAGAACTTTTTGCATGAATTACAATATTATGCTTGGCTGCTAATTGAACACAACGGTGATTTAGTACCTTTGCGCCATTTTTAGAAAGTTCAAGCATTTCAGCATAACTGATATAATCTAATCGAATTGCATCAGGAACAATACGAGGATCTGCTGTATAAATTCCATTCACATCACTATAAATTTCAACTTCACTTGCATCTATAGCAACACCAATAGCTACAGCTGATAAATCACTTCCTCCTCGACCTAATGTTGTAATCTTACCATTTTGTGAATATCCTTGAAAACCAGGACAAATAATCACATCAGCAGTTTTGAGTTTATCTAAAATATGACGTCCTTCAACAGTGGTGATTGTGGCATTGAGATGATTTGCATCTGTCATAATTCCTAATTCAGCATTTGTAACAGTTTCAACTTTATAGCCCTTTTTTGAAAGTTCACTTTTGACAACCAAAGTAGAAATTGTTTCCCCAATACTTGTTAAACGATCAATTTCTTCATCTGTCAACTGATTTGTATCAACAATAGACAACAAAGTATCTGTTGCATAAGGATCATCATAACGTCCCATTGCACTCACTACAGCAACCACTTTATGACCACGTTCTAACTCTCGTATAATGTTCTTATACATATGATCACGTGTGTTTTCATTACGTGTTGAAGTTCCTCCAAATTTTTGAACAATTACATTCATTTTATCCCCTCACTTTAAACAAGTTATATGTTTCTCCCTCTAATTGATGAGTTAATTCATCAAGCTCTATCTCATTTGTAATATAGATATGATCTTTATCTTGTGAAAAATATGTTTCATAATCAATATCTAATGCACGATGACTTCTGATATAATATTTAGAAAAAGTAATTGGATAAATACAATTGACATGAGTATAATCATGTTCCCACATATCTTTTTGATGTGTTTTGATAATATCACTCACAACAGCACTTGCTGTCACATAACGTCCAGCACCTTTTCCATAAAAAAGAACATTCTCTAAATAATTACATGTTATCTCTACTACATTATATGCTTGATTCACATTTGCAACCATGTCTTTTAAACTAATTAAAGTAGGAGAAACATCGATACCTATACCATTCTCCAATTTTTTTGCCTGAGCAATCAATTTGATACGATAGCCAAGTTTCTTAGCATAATCCATATCTTTCTTTGTAACTTGACGAATACCATTCGCTTGAATTTTATCAAAATCAAAAAATGAGTGAAAAGCATTCATTGCTAAAATATAAATTTTATGTGCAGCATCTATACCATCTAAATCTAAACTTGCATCAGCTTCAACAAATCCTAGTCCATCAGCAATCGTTAAAGCTTCATCAAAATCCAAATTATCAGTTTCCATCAAAGTTAATATAAAGTTTGTTGTCCCATTTAAAATCCCTTCAATTTTCAATATTTCATTTGCTACTAAATCCTCCTTAGCTGGAACAACAACAGGAATACCTCCACCTACAGAAGCTTCATAATAAATCTTCGCATGATGTAATGAGGCTTCTTTAAAGATTTCTTCTCCATAGTGAGCAATTAATGCTTTATTTGCAGTCACAACACTTTTTCCTTTTTTCAAGGCTTCAATGATAATTGTTTTAGCAATTGTGATTCCACCAATCAATTCAACAACAACATCAACTTCATCATCATTTAAAACATCATGAAAATCTTGTGTATAAATGACATTTTCAGGTAAAGAGACTTCCTCTAAAGAACAGCCATACTTAATAACAACTTCTTCCCCTATTTGTTTTTCTAATCTTTCCTTTTGTTCTGTTAAGATTTCAACAACACCAAAACCAACTGTTCCTAGACCTATAATACCTATCTTCATGCTAGATTCCCTCCTATAAAATAAAAAGGTCTTTATAAGACCTCCTCATATTTTTATGACAACAAGACTGTCTCAATAACTCATGTTTTATTCAATATAAATCATCTTAAAACGTAAATCATGGTTAGCATTGAGACATCCTCCTCTTTTATTGCATTGATAATAGCATTTTTGTATACATTTGTCAATTTTTAAAATGAATATTTTTGATATTGTATAAAAATATATTTATATTTTTGAAAAAAGACAAATATAATCATCTCATTTCATCTTTTCAATACACTCTTTTAATGTTTCTACAATCCCTTCAGCAAGTTTTTTCACATCACTAGGAGCATAAGTAAATGTATAACCATGTTTTACAGTCTTTAACATAGGTATATCATTCCAAGAATCACCAATACCATAAATCATATCATCATCTAATTGAAAATAATTCTGAATGATTTTTATTCCTTCTCCTTTAGAACATCCCCTAGCAGCAATATCAATATGTTCATTATTCTGAAAAGCCTCTACATACTCTCCATATCTTTCATTAATCATATCCTTAACAACTGTTGCTTTGTCTTTTTCATCTTTTTGATAATGAAAAGAAAAAGCATTCACCTCATCAGTATGAAGTTCTTCAAACGAAGAAACGACTTTATCATCTTTCATCAACTTCTCATTACCAAACTGATACATATGATCTTGATATACAATAGACATACATTGATGATCTAAAATCTCATAAATCTCTTCAACAATAGATAGAGGAATCTTTTTTTCAAAAATAACTTCTAAATCCTTATTTAAAATAAGTCCACCACTTAATAAAATATAAAAATCATATTGAATATCATAATCTTCACTAGGCTTTAAAACACCTTTTAATGGTCGACCTGTGCATAATCCAAAAAGATGTCCTCGCTTTTGAAATTGACGAATTGCACGTAAATCCTCTTCTTTCATATGATCAAAAAACCATAATGTATTATCAAAATCACTTGCTAATAACTTCATTTCTACCACCCCATTGATTCTTATCATATCTATCTTTTTTTAAGAAGTCAAGAAAGTCAAAAAAGAATATAGAAAGTTTCTATATTCTTAATCCATCTCAATCATTCCTGTATATAATTGATAATATTTTCCTTTTTCTTTCATCAATGAAGTATGATTTCCTCTTTCAATAATACGTCCTTGTTCTAAGACCATAATACAATCACTATTTTTAATTGTAGATAATCTATGAGCAATAACAAAAGTCGTTCTCCCCTTCATCAATTCATCCATACCTTTTTGAACAAGAGCTTCTGTTCTTGTATCAATCGAAGATGTGGCTTCATCTAATATAAGTGCAGGTGGGTTTGCGACTGCAGCTCTAGCAATAGCAAGTAATTGGCGTTGTCCTTGTGACAAGCTAGCCCCATCACCTGAAAGCATTGTTTGATAGCCTTGAGGTAAATGACGAATAAAAACATCAGCATTTGCAAGACGTGCTGCCTCTATACATTCTTCGTCCGTTGCATCTAAACGACCATAACGAATATTATCCATAACTGTCCCTGTAAAAAGATGTGTATCTTGTAAAACAACACCTAATGATCTTCTTAAATCATCTTTCTTAATAAGTTTGATATCTATACCATCATAAGTAATTGTTCCTTTTTGAATATCATAAAAACGATTGATCAAATTTGTAATTGTTGTTTTCCCAGCACCAGTAGCACCTACAAAAGCAATCTTTTCTCCTGGTGATGCAAAGACACTCACATCGTGTAAAACCATGCGATTATCAACATAACCAAAGTCAACATTTTCTAAACGCAAATCACCTTTCATTTCTACCAATTCAACACTTCCATCTTTTCTTGGATGGCGCCATGCCCAATGACCAGTTCTACGATTTGTTTCTACCATTTTTCCATCAACAAATTCAACACGACATAATGTTACAGTTCCTTCATCAACTTCACTTTGCTGATCCATCAAATGAAAAATACGTTGTGCTCCTGCTTGTGCCATTGCAACTGCATTGATTTGTTGAGAAATTTGTCCAACAGGTTGATTAAAGTTTTTATTCAAAGTCAAAAAAGAAACCAATGTCCCAATTGTTAAAGCATCATAACCATTCAATGCCAAAATCGCTCCAACAATAGCACAAATAATATAAGAAATGTTTCCAATTTGTACAGTCACTGGCATCAATACATTCGCAAACTTATGTGCCTGATAAGAACTCTCCCTTAATTCATCATTCAAAACTCTAAAGTCCTCAATCGCCTTCTCTTCATGATTAAAGACTTTGACAACCTTTTGACCAGAAATCATTTCTTCAATATAGCCATTCATCTTTCCAACTTCTTGTTGTTGTTTCACAAAGTACTGTCCTGATAAGCCGCCTATTTTTTGAGACATCATAACCATAACCATTAATAAACAAACACTTAAACAAGTCAATGGAATACTTAATGTGAGCATAGAAATAAAGACAGTTATAATTGTTATAGAGCTTGAAGCAAGCTGTGGTAAAGATTGACTAATAAGCTGTCTTAAAGTATCAATATCATTTGTATAGACTGACATAATATCTCCATGAGCTGTTCTATCAAAAAAAACAATAGGCAATGATTCCATATGCTCAAACAACTGATTTCTTAAATCTCTTAAAAACCCTTGAGTCACATTAACCATAATACGTTGATAGCCATAAGATAAAACAATGCCCATACCAAAAAAACATCCTACTCTTAATAATGCCTTTAACAAACCACTAAAGTTAGGAGACATAACTCCAATCATTGGCATAATATAATCATCTATTAAACTTTGCATAAATAAAGTTCCTTGTACTGTTGCAAAAGCACTACCAATAATACATAAGAAGACAATCAAACAATGCCAGCCATAATTTTTAAAAACAAGTTTTAATAAGCGTGTTAATGTTCTTTCTTTCATTAAGCTTCCTCCTTTCCTTTCATTTGTAAATCATAAATCATTTTATATATTTCATTATTTTGTAATAATTGTTCATGAGTATCAAAGCCATTAATGATTCCATCATCTAAAACAAGAATACGATCAGCATTTTGAACACTTGAAATACGTTGAGAAATAATAATTTTCGTTGTATCAGGAATACGTTCTTCAAAAGACTTTTGAATACTTGCATCTGTTGCTGTATCAACAGCACTTGTAGAATCATCTAAAATCAATATTTTAGGTTTCTTCAACAATGCTCTAGCAATACATATACGCTGTTTTTGTCCTCCTGAAACGTTTGTTCCACCTTGTTCAATATATGTGTTATAACCATCTTCAAATTTTGAAATAAATTCATCAGCACAAGATAAACGGCAAGCCTCTTGACATTCACTTAATGTTGCATCTTCTTTACCCCATCTTAAATTATCGAGTATCGTTCCACTAAACAAAACATTCTTCTGTAAAACCACAGCAACACTACTTCTTAGAATTTCTAAATCATATTGGCGAACATCTTGCCCTCCAACAATCACACATCCTTCATCAACATCATATAAACGACTAATTAAATTCACAAGAGTACTTTTTGCACTTCCTGTCCCACCAATAATTCCTATTGTTTCTCCACTTTGTATATGAATATTGATATCTCTTAAAACAGGTACCCCACCATGTTTATAAGAAAAACTCACATGATCAAAAACAATACTTCCATCTTTTACATCTTTTAAAGCATTCTTTGGTGAAACCAATTGAGATTCTTCCTGTAAAACTTCTACAATACGTCTCGCTGATGCTAGTGACATCGTAATCATCACAAAAACCATTGATAACATCATTAACGACATTAAAATATTCATTGTATAACTAAATAAACTTGTAAGTTCTCCTGTTGTCAAATTCCCAGCAACAACACTCTTTGCACCTAGATAAGAAAGCAATAAAATACAACTATAAACAGCTAACATCATTGAAGGGTTGTTAAAAGCTAAAACACCTTCAGCTTTTACAAATAATTTATAAATATTCGATGATGCTTTTTTCATTTTTTCAATTTCAAATTTTTCTCTGACAAATGATTTGACAACACGAATACCAACAACATTTTCTTGAACACTCTCATTAAGATCATCATATTTAGGAAATGCATCATTAAAATATCTCATTGCTAAAAACATAATGATTCCTAATGCAAAAATCAAAAAGACAATTGCTCCAACAAATATTAAACTCAATTCCCTATTAATGAAAAAAGCCATTGCTAAAGCACAAATCAGATTCATAGGAGCACGAATACACATACGAATAATCATTTGGTAGGCTTGTTGTACATTGTTGATATCAGTTGTTAAACGTGTGACAAGTCCTGCTGTTGAAAATTTATCAATATTAGAAAAAGAAAAACTTTGAATATGTGTATACATGGCATCTCTTAAATTCGCTGCAAAACCTGTTGATGCCTTTGCTGCAAATTTTCCAGCTAAAAAACCAAGTGACAAAGTACCAATTGCAATCACAAACATGAATATTCCATAGCGATAAACAGCATTCATATTTTGAGCTTCTATACCCTTATCAATTAAACCAGCCATTAATAAAGGTATAATAATTTCTAGAACAACTTCTACCGCAGCAAAAAGCATTGTCAAAAGTGAATCCTTTTTATATTCTTTAATTTGGTGAAATAAGACTTTCAGCATATGATATCCTCCTTTTAGTTTGTTGCCGAACTATATATAGAAATAAAAATCAGGTTAATCCTGATCTACACCCTTTTTGATATTATCCATAAGCTTATCACACAATCTCATAAACTCTTGAACTTCTTCTTGACTCAATCCTTGAACAAGCGTTTCGTTCATCTTCTTCATACTTTGTTCAACTTTTTCATTGATTTCTCTACTTTTATCAGTCAATATAATCTTTTTTAATCTTGCATCATGTGAAACAGCAACTCTTTGTATCATATCCTTTTTACACATGAGCTTTAACATTTCTGATGTTGTTGAGCGATTGATGGAAAACTCTACTTCAATATCTTTTTGAAAAGTATCTAATCCCTTATCCTCTCTATCTTGTAAATAAGCAATAATCCATCTATGCATCATTGTTGCTCTATCTGGTTTATGACCAAAGCAATGATCAGCCAACCTTTTGACAAGACTATTTAAAGTTTTAATACGATATGAAACGGGATCTTTATACATTTTCTTCACTTCCTATTTGTTCGATTACGAACAATATATCATAAAAATATTTCTTTGTAAAGAAAAAGAAGAAAGATTTTTATCTTCCTTCATTTTTTTCTCTCATGAATATTAACACGGCCACTACCAAAATCACAAGTGCTGATAATGCTAATAAATAAGCCCCTATTCCTCGACTAATCAATCCAGTATATTCACTACCAATACCTAGAAAGCTTGCATAAATAATTAATGCAAAATTCGCAATAGAAGTAATTAAAGCAATCAATGCTTTATGGAAATATATACAAGCAAATGTCGCAAGTGCTAATGCAATCGCAAAGATTCCATCTCCTTGAATATAATTCACACTTACAGAAATACCGAATGCCCCAACAGTATACATTGGTAAAAAACAAGCCACAAGTTCAACAACTGCTCCTATAAGTACACAAAGCTGTAAAACATTCAATCGATATCCTTGAATATTTACTTCCTTTTTTTCCAAATCATCTGTAAATTCATTGATATCAAATCCTTTTTTTGGTTCCATATTGATTCCCTCCCTATTTTTATTATACACATCTTTTCACATAATTCAAAGCCTTTCTCCCATCATATGCTTATAAAGGAATCAAATTTCACCAATAAAGCGACTATATCTTTTTATGCAATGATTCATTCAGTTTTTTAACATTCCTTCTCATGAATATATATTGTATTATCCATATCACAATAAAAATGAGAACAAAAATCATAAAATAACCAAGAACTCCTTTAAGACTATGTTCCATCCAATATGTTAGATAAGCAATAGGCATCATAACAAAAGAGATAATCAAGAAATAAACTCCTGTTTGTTTCACAAGACCCCAATCCTCTATTTCCCAAATCATAGAACTAGCAGCAAAACCCATGCCTAACATACCACATAAAAATGTCTGAAACAAAACTGCATTAATTTCACTTTTCATCACCACAATAAGCTCTGGCATACAGGGAGAATAATATCCATTTGCATAAATCAAAGATATCATAATCGTTATCAAATACCCTATTGTTATACCTAATGGAAACCCTAATACACTTCGCAAAATAATTTTCTTTTTCATATTTATCATACTCCTAATATTTTCTTTATTTTTGAAACATATCTTCTTGAAACATAAGTTTTTGTACCATCTATCAATTCAACACAAATCGTTCCTGTAAAATTCAAATCAAAATGTCTGACTTTTTTAAGATGAATAATTTCTGAATTTGAAATACGTACAAACTGGTTTTGATTTAACTTTTCTTCTACCTCGTATAATCTCTGTTTTAAAATATATTCTCCTTGACTTGTTAAAGCAAAAACCTTACCATGACTTGCATAAATGCTCAACAAATCATCTTGCTCTAAAATAGTCACTTTTCCATCTTTACTTCCAGAAATAATACATGGTGTATGTTCTGATAGTTTTTGTATTATATGATTGACTTCTTCACTCATTGTCGCTGTTAAAATAATGATCTTAGGTTCTTGATAGGAATCATCTATTTTTATTTCAACATGCATGATACCACCTCTTTTCTTTTCTTCATTATAAAAGGGACCATATATATTTTCAATCAATTGAAAACAAGTGGTTCATACCAAAACATAAGTGGTTAAATAAAATTCTTTTAAGAGAAAAAAAAAGAAATCATAACAAAGATAAATCACTCTTCATTATAATTTCTGATTGAAAATATTGTTCTTGAAAGAAAACCTGTCTCATAATTTCTTCTTTATCAAAACAATTCTGCTTAGAAGCAACAACCCATTTTTCTTCAATATCATTACTACGATGTATGATAGCTATAACTTCTCCAACAAACACTTCAACTGCCTTATCAACTCCTAAAATATAAGCATCTTGTTCTTCACCGTCTCCTGCAATAATCCCTTCAATATACCCATAATTGATAGGATAATAAAGATTTTTATGCTGAGGGTGAAAACTTCCTAAAGGTCTATCAACAATCACTTTTACTATACTCCCTAAGATATGATGGTATTGGTTTTTATCTTTATTCATTTTTTAATACCTTCTTGATTACTTATGATAAGTTTCATTTTTCATGATTTTAAATGCTCTATAAATTTGTTCAACAAGAATTAATCGCATCAGTTGATGAGGAAATGTCATAGGTGAAAAACTTAAACGAACATCTGCACGCTTAAGAATATCTTGACCATGTCCCAATGATCCTCCAATCACAAAAACAATTGTACTTTTTCCATGAATCATACATTCTTCTATTTTTTTAGAAAATGTTATAGAATCCATTTCTTTCCCACTGACATCTAATAAAAACACAAAATCATCTGGTTTGATTTTTTCTAAAACCTTTTTTCCCTCTTTGTCTTTCACAATCATTTCTTCACGTTTTGAAGCATTTTCAACAATGCGTTCATCATTCACTTCTATCATTTCAATATCTGAATATCCTTTGATTCTTTTGACATATTCTTGAACACCTTGTACCAAATACTTTTCTTTTAACTTCCCTACACAAATCATCTTAATCTTCATGACAACCTCCAGAAACAACATCGACTTGACTTGCAGCTTTTATATGATTGAATTTTATATTTTGTTCTGTAAAAATCTTCTGATATGTTTCTAATGCTTTTTTTGGAGTATTCGCTTCTTGAGAAAGATGTGCTAATACAATTTCTTTTGTATTCTCACCTATCATCTCACTCATAAGCCTTGCACTGTATTCATTATTCAAATGCCCTAAATCATTTAATATTCTATTTTTTAAAAACATAGGTCTTTTTGTTGCCATAAGCATTTCTATATCATGATTACTTTCTATAATATAATAATTTAAATTAAGCATATATTTTCTATTTTTTTGAGAAACATATCCTGTATCAGTCATATACAAAAGAGTTTCTTCTGTAGAAATAACAAACCCTATAGGGTCACTTGCATCATGTGATGTTTTCAATGTCAATACATCAAAAACGCCAAATTGACGATGTTCATAAGGAATAAGCGTATGATAGTCATCTAAGTTATCAATATTCTTTCTTGCACTAAAGACTTTATCTTGATCAAATATATGAATATTTTTATTATGATCATAATGATCATGTGTTAAAAAAACATATGTAATATCACTTTCATCAAACCCTAAATTTTTCAATTTAAACAAAAGTTGTTTACGTGTAATCCCACAGTCTATTAAGATACCACAATGATTCTCATAAATAAATGTTGCATTTCCCTTAGACCCACTTGCTAAAACATGAAATTCCATTCAACCCCTCCTTTTTTATATCCATTATTATACAAATTATACTCTTTAAAAACAACGAAAAATCAATTGTATTGTTTTTCATTTGGCATTCAGACTGAAAAAAGTGTGTAAACATTTTTCACTTTGTGATAAAATAAGAGTGTATAGGAGGGAAATTATTATGCCTAGAATTATTACTATCGCTAGAGAATATGGATCAGGTGGTCGTCTGATTGCTCAAAAAGTTGCGGAAAAATTACAACTTGTTTATTATGACAATGAAGTCATTGATTTGGCTGCGAAAGAACTTGGTATTGATGTTGATACGATTCGTAGAGCTGCAGAAGAAAAAACTTCTAGTTTTATGTATACAATGTCATCATCTGCTTTTACATTACCATTAAATGATCAAGTTTTTGCAATGCAATCAAAAATCATTCGTCATTTAGCAACTCATGATTCTTGTATTATTGTCAATGGATGTGCTGATTATATTTTAGAGGATTTTGATGATGTTTTAACTGTTTTCGTTCAAGCACCATTAGAATCAAGAATCAAACGTGTTCAAGAAGAATATAAAGAAAAACATGATGATTATAAGAAATTCGTTATGAAGAAAGATAAAGGAAGAAGTAATTATTACAATTATTATACAACTAAAAAATGGGGTCAATTGAAGAATTTTGATTTAACAATAAATAGTGACTTAGGTATTGATGAAGTTGCTGATATTATTGTGAAGCTTTATCAAAAGGAAAAATAACTGTGGAACAAGAAAACAAAATGGGTGTGATGCCTGTCAATAAATTACTTATATCTATGTCTTTACCAATGATGATTTCTATGTTGGTACAAGCTTTATATAATATTGTTGACAGTGTCTTTGTTGCTCAAATTAGTGAAAATGCACTCACAGCTGTTTCTTTAGCATTTCCTCTGCAAAACTTAATGATTGCTTTTGCAGGGGGAACTGCTGTTGGAGTGAATGCATTATTATCCAGAAGTTTAGGAGAGAAAAATCAAGAACACGTTAATCAGACTGCTATGAATTCAATATTCATTTTTTGTATGACTGCAATTGTTTTTATGATTGGTGGGTTAACTTTGTCTCATCTTTTCTTTACTGTTCAAACAACAGATGCAGAAATTATTTCTTCTGGAGTTCAGTATGCATATATTGTTGTAGGATGTTCCTTTGGACTTTTCTTTCAATTTTTATTTGAAAGATTATTACAAGCAACAGGAAGAACATTTCTTACAATGATTACACAAGGCTTAGGTGCTATTATTAATATTATTTTAGACCCTATTTTTATTTTTGGTTATTTTGGACTCCCTCGTATGGGAGTGGCTGGTGCTGCTTTAGCAACTGTCCTTGGACAAATCATTGCTTGTAGCCTTGCTATTATCTTTAATATAAAATTTAATCATGATATTCATTTTCATTTACGTGGCTTTCGTCCAAGCATGACTATCATCAAACAAATATACTCTGTAGGTATTCCATCAATCATTATGCAATCTATTGGAAGTGTTATGACTTTTGGAATGAATAAAATTTTAATTACTTTTTCTACAACAGCCACTGCTGTTTTTGGTGTTTATTTCAAATTACAAAGCTTTGTCTTTATGCCTGTATTTGGTTTAAATAATGGTATGATTCCTATTATTGCCTATAACCTTGGTGCAAAGCAAAAGGAACGTATGTTTGATACGATTCGTTTAGCAAGAATATATGCTACAGTTTTAATGATATTAGGTCTTATTGCATTTGAAGCAATTCCAGGAGTCTTATTAAGCTTTTTTAACGCTTCTGAGGCTATGATTTCTATTGGAACACCAGCATTAAGAATTATTGCTATTCACTTTATTTTTGCAGGATATTGTATTGTTTGTGGAGCAGTATTCCAAGCAGTTGGAAAAGGTACATATAGCTTATTGACATCACTTATTCGTCAATTATTTGTTTTATTACCTTGTGCTTATATTCTTTCATTATTTGGAAACATCAATTTGATTTGGTTATGCTTCCCTATTGCAGAAATCTCTTCTGCTATCACATCAACTATTCTCTTTAATAAAATAAAAAGAAGTATAAACTTCTCATAAATAGTACATATATATGAAATGATAAAAAAGCATTCACTACAAAAGTGGATGCTTTTTTTATCATTATATTTCAAAATCTCATGATAACATATATAGAAATTAAATTTTGCATAAACACATTAAAGATATGAGTAAAAACAACATTATTTCAAAAAAGAGTACTCATTCAAAATCAATTAATTATCTGCTAGACATATGTCTACTTTCTATGTTTTTTTATAAAATCTTTATACCAATAAAATGAATCTTTTCTCACTCTTTGATATGTTCCACTCCCATCATCATTTTTATCTACATAAATAAAACCATATCTTTTCTTCATTTCACCACTTGTTGCACTTACAAGATCAATAGGCCCCCACATAAGATAGCCAAAACAATGAACATGATCTTCTTCAATAGCCTTGTGAAGTTGATAGAGATGCTGTTGCAGATAATCAATTCTTGCATCGTCATGTACCTTTTGATTAATAAGATGATCTTCTAATCCTATACCATTTTCTGTAACCAAAATGGGTAAATGATATTTTCTATCTAAATAATTAAGTAAATATCT
>CATOPA010000009.1 GCA_951801965.1 uncultured Erysipelotrichaceae bacterium
GAAAGATAGTCATTATGTATTGCTGATACCATAAATATTTTCTCCTTCTGTGTATAAGAGGAGACATAAACATTATATCAATATATTTGCTTAATGTAAATATATCTATTTGGTTTCCTCTTATAAAATTTGCCCCCATACTACTATATACAAATAAAATTGATAATTTTCTTTTTTTATTTATATTTTTTGAGAAAATATTGCAATAAAAAAGATTGTTGATAAAATAGAATTAATAAACGTTGAAATGTAAATAGGAGGAATTATGAATGAAACCATATATGATATATCATATAAACAATGATAATCAAACATTCACTTTTTTAGAAATGAGAGAGGTCTTACAAAAAATTTATAATAATATCAATATTGTTGTTATATCTTCTTTATTAAAAAAGGAAATGAAACAATTTTTAATAGATACTGATATTTTACAATATGTAGACTTTTATATTGGAAAAGAGGAAAATCAAAATACTGAATTTCAAATGTATTTAGAAGTGTTAAAAAGAAAGAAGAATATTAAGCCACTTATTGTTGTTGGAGAAGGATCTTCTGATATTTCATCAGCAAAAGAGCTTGGGTTAAATACTATTGATCTAGACTATGAAAAAGATTGTTTGCAATTATTAGATATTTTAAAGACAATTCAAAGAGAGCGTTTAGCAAATATGTTTGATCATACTTTATTAAAAGCATATGCTTCAAAAGAAGACTTTGAGAAATTATGCCAAGAAGCTCATGATAATCATTTTGCGATGGTAGCAATTAACTCATCACCAGTCAAATTATGTAAAGAAATTCTTAAAGACTCACCAGTTCATGTGGGAGCTGCTATTTCATTTCCACTAGGACAAACAAGTATCGAAACAAAAGTCTTTGAAACACAAAAAGCAATAGAAGATGGTGCTGATGAAATAGATTATGTTATTAATATTGGAGAATTGAAGAATGGAAATTTGGAATACATAGAAAAAGAAATGAAAGAAATTGTTTCTGTATGTAAAGAAAACCATGTTCTTTCCAAAGTTATTTTTGAAAATTGTTATTTAACAAAAGAAGAAATCAAAGAAGTTGCCTTGATTGCTAAAAGAGTAGAACCTGATTTTATTAAAACAAGTACAGGGTTTGGAACTTCTGGAGCAACTGTAGAAGATGTATTATTAATGAAAGAAATAGTTGGAGATAAAGTTCAAGTAAAGGCTGCAGGTGGTATTAGAGATTATCCAACTGCAAAGGCAATGATAGAAGCAGGAGCTTCACGTATTGGAACAAGTTCTTCACTTCTTATTTTAAAGGGATTTGATGAACTGTATCATTTCTAATAGGTAAGTGTATATGGATCAAGATTTTATTTATCAAGTGTTAGAAATTGTATCAGAAATACCAGTAGGGAAAGTTGCGAGTTATAAACAAATAGCAACACTAGCAGGACGAGAAAAGAATGCTAGACTAGTTGGTAAAATTCTTTCACACTCTTCTTTATATGGAAAGTATCCTTGTCATCGTGTTGTTAATAGTGTAGGGAGACTGGTTCCAGATTGGTATGAACAAAAAGAATTACTTGTTAATGAAGGTATTACATTTCAAAAGAATGGAAATGTCAATATGAAAAAGCATCAATGGAAAATGTTATAAAAGAATAGCATTTGCTATTCTTTTATTGCATAATATCCAGTTTTCTCAATAATATATTGTCCTTGTGAAGACAAAAGGAAAGTTTTTAATTTTTTTACATTCTCTTTTTGATTAGATTTTAAAGTCACACAATAAAGATATGTTGATATTGGATATGATTGATTCTTAACTGTTTGAGCATTAGGATAAACACCATCTATTGAGAGAATTTTTACATGTTTTTCTTGATTTAATCCATTAAGGAAATACTGAAATGTATAACCAATTGCACCATCTTCATTATGATACTGTGCAACTTCCTTAATAATTCCACCCATTCCTGATTGCATTTCATATGTGAGAGGTTCTTTCAATGTCACATCTTTCATAAAAGCATTCATCATAGATTGACTTCCGGAATTTTCTGGTCTTTGAAAAGCTATTATTTTTTGATTTTTGCCACCAACTTCTTCCCAATTTGAAAAAGTTCCATGATAAATATCTTTGACTTGTTGTGAAGAAAGATTATGAATAGGGTTATTTTCGTTAACAAAGAAAACAAACGCTTCTTTTCCAATAGGAGTATAATCAAATTCAACGCCTAATTCTTTAGCATACTCTAGTTGTGTCTGAGATGGCTTTGCGCCAAAAAACATATCAATTTTGCCCTCTATCAAACGAAAGTAACCATCAGAACTGTTTGTAAAAGTTACAACTTTCCCATTTTGATAAGCGTACTCATCTTTATATTTCAACTCTATATTATCAATATCTTTATAGACTGCTTTCGCAATAGCACTGTAAACAGGATAACACGCTTCTGCACCATCTAAAATGGGCATATCTTCTTCCTTTTCAATCATAAAAATACTCTCTTTATCAAGTGAAACAAGTAAGGATTTAGTAGCATATGGTGTATAGGCACTTAAATCAGTACTTGAATAACCATTCATATATTCAAAGTTATGTCCTTTGTATTTGTGAGAAGGACTATTGATAAAAATATGATAATCAATAACTACAGAGAAAACGAGACATAATATCATAGGGATATATCTTTTTTTAAATTCCATTTTCATAGAGAAAAAACAATAAACCCAAGAAAAGGTACTCAAACAAAGTAAGAAAATATAAGATATAAACATTGATGAAATAATCTGAGAAAGAGTAATCACAAGAAAGTAAGGAGCATAAAAACTATTTAAAATGTTCCATATAGGTGAAGAAAGTGTTCCTTGTGAAGTCAGGAAACATAGACAAACAAGCAAATAAGATAAAATATTATAACCAGTAAAAAGATAAACAGTTTCTTTTGTTATTCTTTTTTTAAAAATGACAAGAAATAATAAAGTAATTAAAGAGCCAAACAAAATAATATGCATCTCTTGAGAAGCTCCTAAAATAAAGAGATTTATAAAAAATCCAGGACATAAAATAAATAATAAATAATCTTTTATATACTTCATTTCTATCACCTCATGTATATCATATCATATATGTATGGAGAAGATATGAAAAAACTCATCATAAAGATGAGTTTAGCATACGAAGATAATGTTTTCTATAAAAGAAGAAAGCAATAAAACTTGCAATCAATTCAGAAAGTGGGAAAGTTATCCAAATACCATTAAGACCTAATATAGGAATAAGCAATAAAGATAATGGAATAATGATAAACAATTGTCTTAATAAAGAAATCAATAAAGATAACTTTCCAAGTCCTAGTGATTCAAAGACACCTGACATTACAATACCACCAGTAGATAAAACAAAACTTAAAGATAAAATTCTTAGTCCCACAATACCAATCTTTAACATATCTTCATTTGCATGAAATAAAGATAAGATCATTTCAGGCCATAAGAAAAATAAAAGTGTTCCTATACAAAGAATAGTTCCAATTGTTAATAAAGAACATGTCAAAGTCTGATTCATTCTTTCCTTATTTTCAGCACCATAATTAAAACTCATTAATGGACGCATACCTTGAATAACGCCATTAGATGGCATGAAAACAAATGTTTGAAGTTTAAAATAAACACCAAAGAAAGCAACTGCCGTTTGAGAAATTTGAGCAAGTATTCCATTTAATATAGAGACAAGCACCGAAGGCATACACATCATCACACCAGAAGGAATGGCTATTTCATACAACTTTTGAAATGTTGACAAATCAATACGGTTCTTTAAAGAAAGCTTTAAAGAATGGTTATAATGCTTAAACATATATAAAGATAAAAGACAAGCACTCATTTGTCCAATAATTGTTGCGATAGCACCGCCAGAGACCCCTAAAGCTGGAACATGAAAATAACCAAAGATAAAAATAGGATCTAAGATAATATTAACAACTGCACCAACAATTTGCATAATCATAGGAACAATCATGCTTCCACAAGCCTGAAATATTTTTTCAATAGCAATGTGTATAAAAGAGAAGAACGTTAATGTGATAACAATCATACCATATTGCATTCCATAATCTATGACTTCTTGTTGAGATGTGAATAAACAAAGAAAAGGTTTAATAAAGAAAAGCCCTATGATAACAAAAATCATTGAATGTAAAATAGACATCCACATACCTTGACTTGCAACATAACTTGCTTTCTTTTCATCATGTTCACCTAAATGCCTAGCAATCAATGCATTCATTGCAATACCAATACCACAAGAAAAAGCTAAAGATAAGTTTTGCAAAGGATAAATCAAAGACACTGCAGTCAAAGCATTTTCTCCTAATTGTGCAATAAAAATACTATCAATAATATTATATAAGGATTGAATAAGCATTGATATCATAGGAGGAAAAGCCATAGACATCAATAATGGAAAAATCGGTTTATATCCCATAGGATTTTTTGTATTCATATAAATTCCCCTTTCATAAAAAAAGCCATAGATTGTCTATTTATAATCAGAAATAGAGAAATCTATAGCTTTATATATTTTTTCAAGCAGGATTTATTTTATATAAGTTCAAATCACTTGTCAAGATAATTTATATTTATTCAATATAATCATTCATATTTTATTGCGATTCTATAAGAATACAAGCTGTGATAGGAGTAATACCAACATTTTTGATATATGCCAATAATTCATCATCATAAGTGTTTGGCTGCATCCAAGCATAATGAATACCCAAAGCAGTCATTTCATCAATATAGCTTATAGCATACTCTTTTTTGATAACAAAAACAACAACATCTATAGGGGCTTCAATAGCTTCTAAAGAAGAATAAATGATATCATCTTCAATTTTATCATAGATTGGAGAAACACCATAAACATCATAACCACAATCTTTAAGCCTTTTAAAAATTTTATAACTATACTTTTCTTTATTTGTTGTGACACCAACAACAGCAAAGTGATAATACTTATTTAAAATTTCTTTTGGATTCATTATGTTTTCACCTCGTATCAATTATAACACAGACATATGTGAAATAAAATTGATAATCTTATCTTTTTATGCTAAGATGAAGAGCGAAAAGGAGTGAGGTATATGTATGATGTGATCGTTGTCGGAGGGGGACATGCAGGTATTGAGGCATCCTTAGCTCCAGCAAGAATGGGAAAGAAAACTTTATTGGTTACTTCTCATTTTGAAAATGTGGGCTCTCTACCTTGCAATACATCTATAGGTGGTCCAGCGAAAGGGATTATTGTTAGAGAAATTGATGCATTAGGAGGACAAATGGGGAAAACTGCTGATGCAACATATTTACAATTAAAAATGTTAAACACAGCAAAAGGACCAGGTGTACAATCTTTAAGAGCGCAAGCAGATAAAAAGGCTTATCCTCGTTATATGCAAAATATTTTAAAACAACAAGAGAATTTAGATATTGTAGAAGGTATGGTTGAAGATTTACTTGTTGAAAAAGAAACAGTCAAAGGAGTTGTTTTAGATGATGGAATGAAATATGAAGGGCAAACTGTCATTTTAACAACAGGAACATATTTAAAAGCAGAAATTCTTGTAGGGGATCAAAAAACACCAAGTGGACCAGATCAAGAAAGACAATCATTATATCTGTCTGATAAACTTAAAGATTTAGGATTCCATATCCAAAGATTAAAAACAGGAACGCCACCAAGAGTAGAAATTAACAGTGTAGATTATTCAAAAACACAATTACAACCTGGAACTGACGAACCTCTAGCATTTAGTTATGAAACAACATCATATATTCCTATTCAACAACAAGTCCCTTGTTATTTAACATATACAAATGAAAAAACACATCAAATCATTAAAGAGAATTTACATAAATGCAGCATGTATTCAGGAATTGTAAAGGGAATAGGACCAAGATACTGCCCTTCTATTGAAGATAAGATAGTTAAGTTTTCAGATAAGCCACAGCATCAAATCTTTTTAGAACCAGAATCAAAAGAAATGAATACAATCTATGTTCAAGGCTTTTCAACATCAATGCCTCATGATATTCAAGAGAAAATGATTAGAACAATACCAGGATTAGAAAATTGTGTTATATTAAAATATGCATATGCTATTGAATATGACGCTATCGATCCATTACAATTATGGCCATCATTAGAAACAAAAATTATTCACAATTTATTTACAGCAGGTCAAATCAATGGAACAAGCGGGTATGAAGAAGCAGCTGCACAAGGATTAATTGCAGGTATTAATGCTGTTAAAAAAATCAATCAAGAAGAAGCACTTGTCTTGAAAAGAAATGAAGCCTATATTGGAGTGATGATTGATGATCTTGTCACAAAAGGAACAGAAGAGCCTTATCGTATGTTAACATCAAGAGCAGAACATCGTTTATTATTAAGACATGATAATGCTGATGAAAGATTAAGAAAATATGGTTATGAAGCGCATTTAGTGAGTGAAGATATCTACCAGCAATATTTAAATAAGATGGAACGTATTTATAAAGAAATAGAAAGATTAGAAACAATACGTTTTACTCCTAAACATGAGATTAATCAATTATTAGAAAATTTGGGATCATCACGTTTAACCGAGGGTATCAGTGCTAAAGCTTTATTGCAAAGACCAGAAATGGATTATCAAAAATTAAAACCTTATATATTAGATTCAGATTTAACAAATGAAGAACAAAAAAGAGTAACAATTCTTATTAAGTATAAAGGTTATATTGATAAAGCATTAAGACAAGTAGAAAAGATGAAGAAAATGGAAGAAAAACAAATTCCATCAGATATTGATTATGAAAAAGTCTTAAATTTATCATTAGAAGCAAAACAGAAATTATCAAAGATCAAACCACTCACAATTGCTCAAGCATCAAGAATTTCTGGAATCAATCCAGCCGATATTTCAGTATTATTGATCCATTTAAAACAACATGAATAAGAGGGAATTATGAATAAAGAACAATTTATACAAGCATTAAAAGAAAAGGGAATTATCTTAACAGATAAACAAATTGAACAATTTGAAATATATTATCAAACACTCATTGAGTGGAATGAAAAGATGAATTTAACAGCGATTACGATAAAAGAAGAAGTCTATTTAAAACATTTTTATGATTCATTAACAGTATCTTTTGATTATCCTTTGCATCAGCAAAAACTATGTGATATAGGTGCAGGAGCAGGTTTTCCTTCTATCCCATTGAAGATTGTTTATCCATCTCTTCATGTGACAATTGTTGATTCTTTAGCAAAACGTATTGTCTTTTTGAATCATTTGATTCAAGTGTTAGAATTAGAAAATGTCGAAGCAGTCCATGCAAGAGCAGAGGAATATGCCTTAAAACATAGAGAAGACTTTGATGTTGTGATGGCAAGAGCTGTTGCAAGATTAAATATTCTTGATGAATTGTGTCTGCCTCTTGTTAAAAAGAATGGCTATTTTATTGCATTAAAAGGTTTGAAAGCAAAAGAAGAATTACAAGAAGCTCAAAAAGGAATACAATTGTTAGGAGGAAAAGTTGAAAAAGAAGTTGATTTTCTTTTGACAGATGAAAATGATCATAGAAGTCATATTTATATTCAAAAGATCAAAGCAACACCAATGAAATATCCTCGAGCATTTGCTAAAATAAAGAAAAATCCTTTATAAAGAAGAAAAATATAAAAAATATTTTAAAGGCTATAGCAAAACTATTGTTTATGTTATAGCTTTTTTATGATATCAAAAGCTGATTTTCAATAAAAAATAGGGGATGACTTGAGAAATATATAGAAATAGTGTATGATTTGATAAAAATAATATTCATGTAAAATGAATGTGTGAAAATAAATATCGGGAGGTTTGTATGGAAAAGACAGTAATGGATGCAATATGTTCTTCATTTGATACATTTTTTGATTCAGAGAAGAAAATAGCTAAGTATATTATTAATCATTATGATCATGTTGTTGACATGACAGTGAGTGAACTTGCTATAGCAAGTGGGGCAAGTGAAGCTTCAGTGTCACGATTTTGTAAGAGAATTGGTGTGAAAGGATTTCATCATTTAAAGATTTCTCTTGCTAAAGAAATGGTCGATAGTGAAATAGGAAAAGTGCAAATAACAAATCATATTTCTATTGATGATATAAGCCAATCTTTACAAAATATCTTAGCAAATAAAATAGAAGAACTTAAACAAACGATTTCCATGATGGATCAACCACAAATGAAAGACATTCTAGAAATTTTATGTCATGCAAGGTCAGTGCAATTTGTTGCTATTGGAAATACAGTCCCTGTAGCCATTGACGGAGCCTTTAAATTTAATCAGATAGGTATCTTATCAACAGCAGAAATGATGTGGGAAAATCAAATAGGGCATGCCTATAATATGAATCAAGATGATGTTATGATTGCTATATCTAATTCGGGAGAATCAAGAGGGGTTATTACAGCAATTAAGGCGGCTAAGGAGGTAAAAGCAACAATTATTGCTATTACAAATAATGAAAATTCAACAATCGCTAAAGCAAGTGATTATCATATAACAACAGCTTCAAGAGAAAAGCTTTTCTTAGATGGATACTGTTTTTCAAGGGTTGCTGCTTCAACTGTTATTGAAATTTTATATTTATTTTTAACGTCTATGCTTGAACATTCTTATAAAAGTATAGCTAGACATGAGAATGCTATTGCAGGAGATAAATTCTAATGATAAAGAAAAAATAGGTACCAATGAGTGATACCTATTTTTCTTTAGTACATTCTGATTTTTTGAATTAAAGTTTATAGAGTTTGTGATGTTTTTATATGTCTCAGAATGAAAAGGTTTTGTCATAAGCCAATAAAAGAAGGGTGTATCTTATTGACTTTGACGCTGATATATTATCATAAAAATAAAAAGAAAACTGAAAAATAAGACAAAATTACCCAAAATGATATGTTTTGTACACTTTTTATAAAGAGAAAATAAAAAAGACTTTGTCTTTTGTTTCATGATAAAAAATGATATAATACTTGGGTATGAAAAGAGGAGTGAGGATCGTGAAGGAGCCAGTTTATAAATTTATTGATATATGTGATATTGTTGCAAATGAGAAACAACCACGAACACATTTTGAAAAAGAGAAAATTCAAGAGTTGGCTGTTTCTATACAACAAAATGGATTACTACAACCTATTGTTGTCAGACCTTATGATGGAAAATATCAAATTGTTGTAGGTGAACGACGTTATCGAGCATGCAAACTTGCTGGATTGGATGAAGTTCCATGTATGGTGCAGACATACAATGAAGATGAGACAGCAACAGCAGCTATTGTTGAGAACATCCAAAGAGAAAATTTGTCTCCAATAGAAGAAGCACTTGCCTACCAGCAACTATTAGATTCACAGAATTTAACACAGGAACAACTTGCTGAAAAAGTTGGGAAAAAGCAATCTACGATTGCAAATAAATTAAGATTATTGCAATTACCTATGACTGTTCAAGAAGCAGTCAGAAGAAAAGATATTACTGAACGCCATGCACGTGCATTATTAAAGCTTGATACAACAGCAAAGCAAAATAACATGCTTAGAGAGATTATGGCAAAAGGGTTGAATGTAGAACAAACTGAACAAAAAATTAAAAATAAGATAGAACCTAAAAAAGCTAAACCAAAATCTAAAAGTATTTCACAGAATATGAAAATAGCATTAAATACTTTAGAACAAGCTATCAAAATGGTTCAACAAGCTGGAATTGATGTCCATAGTGATATCAATATGACAGATGAAGAAGTCATTTATACAATTAAAATGAAAAAATAGATATAGATTATAAGGAATATGTAAAATGCATATTCTTTTTTAGGAGGTTTATTTTGGAAAGAAAAATCAAGGGTTATATTTTTGATTTAGATGGTACATTAATTGATTCACTAGATGCATGGGTCAATATTGGAAAAAGATATTTAAAAGGAAAATATATTGAAGCTGATGATGCGCTAGACAATATTATGAAAAATATGTCTTTTAAAGAAGGGGCAACTTATATCAAGGAAACATATCACTTGAGTGATTCCGTAGAAGATATATTACAGGGACTTTATTTGCTTGTAGAAAAAAGGTATGAAAATGATGTTCAACTTTATGATGGAGTTCAAGAATTTTTAGAGAAATGTCATCAAAAAGGATATACTATGTGTGTATTAACAGCAAGTTCCTCTCGCTTAGCAAAGAAAGCTCTAGAAAGATTAGGTGTCATCAAATATTTTGATTATATTTATTCTTGTCAGACAATTGGTTATACAAAAAGACAACCTGAAGTCTATTTAGAAGTTATAAAACGTATGAAGTTAAAACCAAATCAATGTGTTGTTGTAGAAGATGCGCTATATGCAATTCAAATAGCTTCATCAATTCAACTTCAAGTCAAAGCCATTCAAAATCAAGAGAATCAAAAAGATTGGAAAACAATTTGTCAACTGACAAAATATGCTTATATATCTTTTCGTGACATGGAAGAATCGTTTCATTGATAAAAATCACATATAGCCCCATAATTGAATATTATTATTCTTATATATCACATTATTATGATATATTTTTCATATTTTTTCTTTATATAATGTTCTTTGAGGAGGAGAGGTATGAAGAAAAAAGTAATAGGAAGTTTTATAGGGGTCGTCTTATCTATACTTATGATAGGTGTAGGAGTAAGCTATAATGAGCAGCCTCTTACTATGGAAGCTCCACAGAATTTTATGAATAAAGAGGAAATGGCACCACCTCAACAACAAACTCAACAAAAACCAGACAATCAGCCACAAGATATGCCACAGCCACAAGGTATGCCTATGAATAATAATAGACAAAAACAAGGAGTGTCGATGTTATCAATAGGATTGATTGGTGGAGGAAGTCTTATAGGAGCAACATGTATCATGTATTTATCAATGAGTCATTTTGGAAAGAAAAAAGCTTTTGTTAATAAAGATAAAATCATGATATATGCTTTATCAAGTGTTTTACTGACAGAAGTTATTTTTGGAGGTGCTTATATTATCAAGAAGCAATCCAATTATTTTGTTGAGGAAGAAAAGTCTGAGAAAGAAGATGTTGATTTAAATGGAAATGATGTGCACACTTCATTTATTCGTTTAGATGAGTATAATGAAAATATACTCATTAATGAAGGAGGAACGTATACATTAACAGGCTCATTAGAGCATAGTGTTATTATTGATGCTGAAAATCAAGATGTTATACTTGTTTTTAATGGGGTAACAATAAAAAGTGATCAAACAGCTGCTATTGTTGGAAAAAACCAAAAAACTTTAACAATCCAATTAGAAGATAAAACAACAAATACATTAAGTGATGGTGGGAATAGTGAATATGATGCTTGTATATACAGTGCAAGTGACCTCATTATTGAAGGGAATGGCACATTGATTGTTGATGGGTGTCAAAATGAAGGAGAAGGAATCGCAACAGAAGATGCGAATATAACAATTCATTCAGGAAACATTCAAATTCATGCAAATGATGATGGGTTGAATGCTGGAGGAGATCAAGGTGGTACAATCACAATCAATGATGGACAAATTTATATAGATGCAAGTGGTGATGGTATTGATTCTAATAAAGATGCGATTATCAATGGAGGAACAATTTTTGTTATGGGAAGTGAGCAAGGTGGAAATGCAGGTATTGATACTGATGCTGGCTATCAAATCAATGGTGGAAAGATCATTGCTTTAGGAACAGATATGATAGAAAAGCCTATGTCATCTTCAAAACAAAAAAGTATTTCATTAACATTAAATACAACGATTGAAAAGAATACAAATATTACACTCACAGCTCAAGATCAAGAAGTCATAAGTTTTCAAGCATCAAAGGCATTTAAAACGCTTATTATTAGTTTGCCATCTTTAGAAGAAGGAAGTTATCAGCTTCTTACACAAACAACACATACTGGAGATTTGATTAATGGAATTTATGGGGATGGAACTTACTCACAAGGGCAAGATTTGGGTATACAAATTCATCTATAAATCAATCAGAAGCCATAATAATGACTCCTGTTTTGTATGTATTTTTAATAAAAATAGATGAAAAATTTTCTTGAAATGAATTTTTTTGAGTTATAATTCCTTTCGGACACGTATAACGGTTCAGCGTAAAATCAAGTGGTTGGTTTTGCGCTTTTTATTTTATGAAAAGGAGAGGAAAGTAATGAATTTTTACATGAAATTACTACGCAATAAAAAGGAGTTTGCCTTATTTATGGGAATTGTTTCTATTATCTCAGTAAATATAATCGCTCCTTTAATCACTTGCTTTGAAGCTGGATTTCATTTTTTTGTATGGCAGGATGTATTAACAGTTCTTCCTTTTATATGGTTGAGTGTTATCGTTTTTGTTTTACTCACATATCTTCCCGCTGAAAAAATGACAGCTAAAATTGTTTCTAAAGAGGATAGCTTTAATTCACATATTGTTGTTAATGCTTTATGTACTGCTTTTTTTAATGTCTATTATATTAACAGTAGTAGGAACGTGGATTGGAACACGTTCAATAACATTAGAACCTATTCACATGTTTTTTATAGATGGCTTCGCAATTTTACTATTTCATTATTTGTTGGAATGTGTATTGCTCAACCATTCGCTAGATTTATCATCTTTAAGATTCATTTATGGAATGATAAAAAAGCTCAAATATAATTATATATGACATTACCTATTAATGAGTTATATGCTTAACTAAAAAGATAAGATAAAAAGGTTGTTAGTAAGAATTTTTTTCTTACAACAACCTCCTTTTGTTATTCAAATGCAATACATACAGGGGCAGGAATTGTTATAGAAGAATCACTTAACAATAACTTTTCATTTTCCTCATCAAATGTCATGACTTGAAGCATATTATCATTTTGACAACCAATAATCAGATACTTATCATCAATAATATTAAAATCTCTAGGTTCTTTACCAGTATGCACCATATAAAGTAATGAAATCTTTCCAGTTTCCTTATTGACACGATACATGGCAATGCTGTCATGACCTCTATTTGATACAAATAAATGTTCACCACTTGTTGTCATACGAATTGCAGAGGCACTAGAAAAGCCCTTAAAATGTCTGGGAATACAATGAATAGCTTGAATGAGACTAAAGTGACCTTCACAATATTTGAAAACCATAATATTATTTGCTATTTCATTGACTAAATAAGCAAAACGTCCATCTTGAGAAAAAATCATATGTCGAGGACCAGAACCTGGCATAATGCTTAAAGTATAATGACTATCTTCCATTAAAACGCCTTGATGATAACGATACATAATCACTTTATCAGCACCCAAATCAACAGAATAAACAAACTGTTGATCTGGAGTGATTCCAACGCAATGAGCATGAGGACCAGTCTGCCTTTTTAATAAATCAGGACCAAGACCTTTATGTCTAACAGCTGAAATTTTCTGTATAACAGCATTATTTTCTATTTTATAAGATGCGGTTGCACCAATGTGATAGTTCGCTGCAAAAATATACCTTTGTTGTTTATCTATACACAAGTGAGTATAAGAACGTCCACTAGATCCATAATTATTATTTAAAATGAGTTCATCATTATGAATTGAGAAGCTACCAATTCCACCACCATCATTGTTTGAACTTGCATTTTTATAAGCAATATAGAGGACATGATGATTAGTTATCATATATGAAGGATAATCACGAGTGACAATTTGTTGAACACGCTTTATTTCCAGTGTTTCTTCATTAAATTTCATAATATAAATGCCCTTGTCATTGTTTTTTCCATAACTTGATACATAAAATATTTTCATAGTTAAACCCCTTTCATAAATCTATTTTAACATAATTATGAAGGTATTACTAATAAAGAAATGATAAAATGAATGTTTTTATGGAAAAAGTTTAGTATTATAAAACATAAAATAAAATATATTAAATTTTATATTGAAAATTATGTAAAATAGTGTATAATGTAATCTGTGTTATGTGTCTATACAAAAAGTTTAGTAATACAAAACAAAGGAGAGCATTATGAATATAGGAAACAAGCTTAAGGAACTAAGGCTCAGCAATGATCTGACTTTACAGGAGTTAGCTTCAAGAAGTGAACTGACCAAGGGATTCTTATCACAAGTAGAAAGAAATTTAACCAGTCCAAGTATATCAACATTAGAGGATATTCTGGAAGCTTTAGGCACCAATTTGGCAGAGTTTTTTCAAAATGATAAAGAAGAACAAATTGTTTTTCATACACAAGATTTTTTTGTTGATGAAAAAGAAAATTATAAAATTGAATGGATTATTCCCAATGCTCAAAAGAATGAAATGGAACCTATTTTATTGACATTACATCCTTCAAAAAAAAGCCGTATAATGGAAAGTCATAGTGGTGAAGAGTTTGGATATGTCTTAAGAGGGAATATTGTTCTTATAAGAAATAATAAAAGGTATAGATTAAAAGCGGGAGAAACTTTTTATATTAATGGGAAAAGTAGTCATTATTTAGAAAATATAGGAAATCATGATGCAAAGATATTGTGGGTGACAACACCACCAATGTTTTAATGAATAAGGGAGAGTAAGATGGACAAAAACAAAAAGCTCATACAATTTAGAAATATAGTTAAGGATTTTGATGGACAAATTGTTTTAAAAGGAATTAATTTAGATATTTATGAAAATGAATTTGTGACATTATTAGGACCAAGTGGTTGTGGAAAAACAACATTATTACGTATATTAGGGGGCTTTTTAGAAGCAAATGAGGGCTCTGTTATTTTTGATGGAGAGGATATTTCTCAAAAACCACCATATCAAAGAGAACTCAATACAGTTTTCCAAAAGTATGCATTATTTCCACATTTAAACGTTTTTCAAAACATTGCTTTTGGATTAAAAATCAAAAAAATGAGTAAAGATGTCATTGAACAAAAAGTCATGAGAATGTTGAAACTGATTGGTTTAGAAGGCTATGAAAATAAAAATGTAACACAGCTTTCTGGTGGACAGCAACAAAGAATTGCTATTGCAAGAGCTTTGGTTAACGAACCTCAAGTCTTATTGTTAGATGAACCATTAGGGGCATTAGATTTAAAGTTAAGAAAAGAAATGCAGTATGAATTAAAAAGAATCCAACAAGAAGTAGGGATTACATTTATTTATGTTACTCATGATCAAGAAGAAGCACTGACAATGTCAGATAAAATTGTTGTTATGAAAGATGGGGAAATACAACAAGTTGGAACACCTCAAGATATTTATAATGAACCAGTAAATCGTTATGTGGCGAACTTTATTGGTGAAAGTAATATTATTCAAGGTGTGATGTTAGAAGATTATAAAGTAAAATTTGATGATCATGAATTTGAATGTGTTGATTTTGGTTTTAAAGAAAATGAGAGTGTTGATATTGTTCTAAGACCAGAGGATATAGATATTGTTCCTTATGATCAAGGACAATTAACAGGTGAAGTCATGAGTGTTTTATTTAAAGGCGTTTGGAATGAAGTTATGGTTGAGACTGTTCCAGGGACAAGTGTGACTGTCAATATGCATGTGAATAAGAACAGAGATGTTGTCAGTGATATTAAAAGTGAAATGATTAGTGCTAATGACTTTTATGTAGACTTAGAAGATGTCGCATCATTAGATGAAAAAGAAATTGTTGCGCGTTCTGATGCTCAGGCATGGAATCCTGAAACAGATAGCTATATTTCTATTAATCGTATTGATTATGAAATCGAAGAAAAAGAAGGAACATATGATGTTGTTTATGCAACATCCTCAGGACTTGAAGTGAAAAGAAAGATTTTTGTTGTGAATCAGCCATTTGTTAAAAATGAAAAAGCAAATGAGGCCATTAGTGCTTTTAACTTCTTTAAAACAGTTGATGAAATTAAAGAATCTGTGACATTAGATACAGACTTGAAGACATGGGCAAATGCACAAGGATGGAAATTATCTAATGAGGATGAGTCTATAGATATTCATGTAGATTATGATTTTGATCCTGAAACAATACAAGAAGGTGTTTATAAGGTTGTTTTTTCAACTATGGGGAGAACTTTAAAAGTTCATACAACAGATTTTATTGAAGAAGGTCAAGAGGTCGGATTGACTTTCTATCCAGAAGATATTCATGTAATGGAGAAAATTGTCTTCTAAAATGAAAAAGTTTTCTCAATTAGCGACTCCGTATATTGTATGGAGTATACTCATGTTATTATTACCAATGCTTTTGATTGCTGTTTACTCAGTTGTGAATACAGGTAATAGTATTGTGAGTTTTACATTAACATTAGATCATTTTAGAAAGTTTTTTACCGACCCAGATTTCTTATTGATCTTATGGCGTTCTATTGTTATTGCTGTTAAAACAACAGTCATTTGTATTCTTTTAGGATATCCAACAGCATATTTTATTTCCAAATGTAAGGAAAAGATAGGAAATATTCTTATCTTGGCGATTACTTTACCAACTTGGATCAATATGTTAGTAAGGACATATGCGTGGATTGGTATATTATCTAGTGGAGGAATTGTTTACACGATTCTTAAATTTTTAGGGTTTGGAGATGTGGAATTGCTATATACTGAGGGAGCAGTATTGCTTGGTATGGTTTATAACTTTATTCCTTTTATGATTCTTCAAATTAACACATCTTTATCAAAGATGGATAAATCTTTATTAGAAGCTAGTGCTGATTTAGGTGCAAATAAGTTTTTAACTTTCTGGAAAGTCACTTTTCCTTTATCTTTACCAGGTGTGATTAGTGGAATTTCTTTAGTCTTTTTACCTGCTGTGAGTTCTTTCTTTATTCCAAAGCTTTTGGGTGGAGGACAGTATTTCTTGATTGGAAATATGATTGAAAATCAATTTATTACTGTAGGAGAATGGAACTTTGGGAGTGCCATTTCAATGATTATGGCAATGATTATGATGTTAAGTATGTATGCAGTAAGAAAGATTGAAGAACGTAATACTGGGAAAAGGAAGGAGAAGAGAAAATGAAAAAAGATAAACGTTTTTTTGGTAAAACATTAATGATTTTCATGATTGCCTTCTTCTATTTGCCTATTGTTTTTATGATTATTTTTTCATTTAACTCTTCTAAATCTCTTACAACATTTACAGGATTTAGTATGCAGTGGTATGAAAGAATGTTGAGTAATAGTTCGATGATGGAATCTTTATATACAACGATTTTTGTTGCACTTATTGCAACAGCTATTTCAACACTGATAGGAACAATTAGTGCAATTGGTTTATCGAAATCAAAACGGGTTGTTCATGATGTTGTCATGCAAATCAATGATTTTCCTATAATGAACCCAGAAATTGTGACAGCAATTGGGTTAATGTTATTATTTATTACATTAAAAATCGAAAGAGGATTAATGACAATGCTTTTGGCACATATCGCCTTTTGTATTCCATATGTTATTTTAAGTGTTATGCCTAAAATTCGTTCACTTGATCCTAACTTAGCAGATGCTGCTATGGATTTAGGAGCAACACCTTGGCAAGCTCTCACAAAAGTTATTGTTCCTCAAATTATGTCAGGAATTTTTTCAGGGGCTTTAATAGCTTTTACAATGTCATTTGATGATTTTATTATTTCATACTTTGTAACGGGTAGTGGTATTAAGAACTTAAGTATTATGGTTTATACAATGAGTAAACGTGTTAATCCAAGTATTAATGCGATTTCAACATTAGTTGTTGTTGTTATTACAGTGACTTTACTGATTGTAAATCTGATACCAATTATTAAAGAAAAAAGTGGATTGCACAAAGAAGAAATCACTCCAAAGAAAAAAGGAAAGTTTGTTCTTGGAGGCCTTGTTATTGCGATGGTATTATCAGTGTTCGTTTTAAACAGACCTGCAACAAAAGGGAAATATGAAGGACAAACATTACATATTTATAACTGGGGAGAATACACAGGAGAAAATATTATTGCTGAGTTTGAAAAAGAAACAGGAGCAAAAGTCATTATGGATTTGTTTGATTCTAATGAGCAGATGTATATTAAGGTGGCTAATGGTGAATCGTATGATATTTTGATACCTAGTGATTATATGATTGAAAGATTAATTCAAGAAGATCTCCTACAAAAATTAGATAAGTCAAAAATCACATGTCTTGATTTAATTAATGATGATGTGAAAGGATTGCCTTATGATCCAAATAATGATTATTCTGTTCCTTATTTCTGGGGAACTGTAGGTATTATTTATGATAAAACAAAAGTTTCTCAAGAGGATCTAGAAAATGAAGGATATAACATCTTTAAGAATCAAAAATATAAAGGTGATATATATTTATATGATTCTGAGCGTGATTCTTTTATGATGGCATTGAAAGCTTTAGGCTATTCAATGAATACAAATGATGAAAAAGAATTGAAAGAGGCTTATGACTGGTTGATTGATTGTGTTCAAACAATGAATACTGAAATTGTTACTGATGAAATCATTGATAATATGGTTCAAGGTAGAAAAGCATTTGGTTTGATTTATTCAGGTGATGCAACATATGTGATGTCTGAGAATGAAAATATGGGATTCTTCATGCCTGAGTCAGGAACAAACTTATGGTCTGATGGTATGGTTATTCCCCGCAATGCTAAAAACGTAGAATTAGCTCATGAATTTATTAACTTTGCTTCAAGTTTTGATGGTGCTTATGATAATTCATCTTTTGTAGGCTATACATCTTCAAATATTGAAGTTATGGATGAATTGAGTATAACAGATTTTGCTGGTATTGATGCTTATACACCAAGAAGTCATAACGTAAATGATGAAGTTTTTAATTATGATGAACAAACAAGAAAAATCATTTCTTCTTATTGGAGTAAAGTGAAGATTGCTGCATCTAATGCACACTAAGAAACCAAAAAAGGGTTAAGATGGAGGAAATCTTAACCCTTTTACACATGAATTTTATTCTTTATTCGAAGAGAAAAAAGTATTAATAACATACAAGAATTCATCAAAATTATTTGTATTTAATATTTTTTGAATATGTGCAGGATTATCAAATATATGAATCAATTGATCAAAGAATTTTGAAAAAATCTTCCTTGAATTGTCATTGATTCCAATAATTGCGACAATATGAACATATTTGTTTTCTGACCACAAGAGTCCTTTATCAAATAGAGCTATAGAGATAAAACTCTTATGTGTACTTTTTGCAGTTAAAGAGTGAGGAACTGCTATGCTATGAAAAGCAGTTGAAGAAAGAGCTTCTCTATTTAATACATCGTCATAAAAATCTTTCCCTGTATAGTTGAAACGTGATAAGTCATTTGTCATTTGAAAAAGTGTATCCTCTTTATTTATAAAGGGTGGATTTTTGTAAAACAGTTGTTCATTGAAAAAGTTGAGGATATAATCCTTTAATTCATTTCTTTGTTTTATAAATGAAATTTCATCAATAATTTCCTCTATTTTATTATAGTCTTCTTGGTCAGGAAATGGTTTTATATAAACAGATTTTGTTTGAAAATGTGTATTGATTCCAGTAGCTTGAATAATAAGATCGATGTTCTCATCAGCTTCATCCATATAATCGCTTATTGAAGAAACTTTAGCTATAGATATTTTATCTCCAAATTTTTCATAAAGTTTTTTTAAGGTTGTTTTATAAAAGTCATAATATTCTATATAGATAAAAACACAGTTAACTCTTGTCATTTTGACAAAGGAATTTTCTTCAAAATATGAACCAATATGAAATGAAATAAAAGCTATTTCATCTTCGTTTAAATAAATATTATAGTTCTGTTTGATTTGTTGAGCAATAAATACAGCAATATCATAAATAAAAGGATAAGTCATCTTAATTGTATCAGTAAGTGGATTTTTTACGTGAAAATTATGATGTGCTCTAAAAAATAAGTTTTGAATATGTAAAATAAATTTAGAAATAAAACTTTCTTTAAAAGGAAGTAAGTAATAATTTTCTTCAACCTTTTGAATAATATTTTTTGTTATTTCAATGTATTGATTGTCTACATATTTATGAATATTGCGTAGATTAAGGTTATCATAATTGACTAAATGTGATTGACTTACATTGTTATCAATAATAAGTGTAATGTTGATAAGTTCAAATCTATTAAATACAACTCCATATTCTTCCATAAAATAATCATTCATTATCAATGCAACTTGATAACTAGGAGTATTTTCAATATCATTATCATCAATCTTTTCTTGTAATTGATAACCACTTTCTATACGATTTAAGATAATGATAAGATGAGTTGTAAGATTATTTAATGAAAAATCATTATATATAAAATGATATTTTTTCATTGCATTTTTTAATTTGAATCGAATTTCATTATAATCATATTGGATTTCAAATAAATGAAATCCTTCCTGAAAAAATTGAGTATGAAAGGAATATTCTGTAATAAAAGAGTATATCAATTTACGCATACATTCTTCGTTACCAAGTAATTGAATTGTATCTTTATGCCTTATAATAGAAAGTTTATATTTATTGATAAGTGGTTTAATAAGGTGAAGATCTTTTTTGATTGTCGTTTCACTAACATAAAGTTCATCAGCAAAATCAAAAATATTATATCCTTGAGAATGAGTAATAAGTTTTTGAATAATATATTTATGTCTGTTTTCTTGCTCAGTAGGGACATGTTTTTGATGGGCAATAAAATGATCATATTTTTTTTGATCTATTTTATATCCTTGTGAACTGGAAATAATAATTTGCTCAGTATGATTAATTGTAGAAATATACTTTCTCACTTGCCTTTGGGATATTGAAAGATAATCTGATAATTCACTTGCTTTGACCCAGTCCTTTTTTTTCGATAAATAGTGCAAAATTTTATGAGAATTCTTCATTATCATAACACCTCCCAAATGGTCTCAGAATATAATTATGCTTATTTAAGCATATTTTATACTATTCCCATGACAGCAACAAATACAAAAGGGTTCCTACTTCTGGAACCTTTTTATATTTGAGGCATGGATTTTGAATTGATATGATGTGATTAAGGAAAGGAGGAAGCATCATGAAAAAAATACTTTTGTGTTGTGGTTCAGGAGCTTCTAGCGGTTTTATGGCAAAAAATGCTAATACAGCAGCAAAGGCAAGAAATTTGAATTGGAGTATTAAAGCAAGAAGTGAATCAGAAGTTGAAGATTATTTAGATGATCTTGATCTTGTTATGGTGGGACCACATTTTAAACACAGATATGAAGCAATTAAAGAAATAGCAGCTGAATATAATGTTCCAGTTGCAATGATTGATGGGGCAGTTTATGGAGCTTTAAATGGAGAAGGTCTTGTTGATCAAATTATGGAAGTCTTAAAATAAAGTATAGACTTAAACATTGAGGAAAGGAGAAAAAATATATGAATAAATTTATGAGCTATGTGGAAGAACATGTTGCGCCACTTATTAGAAAAATTGGACAGAATATATGGATAAGTGCAACTCAAGAAGCAATTCTTGCAGCTGTTCCTGCAACATTGGTTGGTTCAGTAGCAACATTAGTTAGTGTTTTTAAGGGTTTTGGACTATCTTTTTTACCTGATTTATCTATGTTAAGCAGTTTTTCTTTTGGATTATTTGGTTTGTTTTTAGCCTATCAACTTCCTTGTATTATTATGGAAAAAAAGAGACATAGAAATGTTGCGAGACAAGCAGGGTTAGCAGGATTAGGATTATTCTTACTGCTTGTATATCCAAGCTTTAATGAAGAAGGAAATCTCGTTTTAACAACTGCAAATCTTGGGGCAGGGGGAATGTTAAATGCATTAGTATCAGGATATATTACTGCGTTTGTATTTAATCTATTTGCTAAGTATTCATTTTTTAAAGAAGACTCAGCATTGCCATCTTTCATTATTACATGGTTTAATTCAATTATTCCATGGACATTATGTTTATTATTTGGTATTTTATTAACATTTACATTAGAATTTGATTTGATTGAGGCTATTAGAGCATTGCTTCTTCCAATATCATCATTCTCTCAGTCATTTGGTGGATTCTTATTGGTTGTTGTTTTGATTTTGTTTATGTATTCATTTGGAATTTCAGCATGGATAATTTTTCCTTTACTGTCTTTGATTTGGATGGAAGGACAAAATGCAAACTTAGCTTTAGTTGCTCAAGGAATGGCACCAACAAATATTCATACATATGAGGTCTTTCAAATGTGTTTCATTGGTGGACAAGGAGCAACATTGGCTCTGTGCTTATTTATGACATTTTTAGCTAAATCAAAACGTGTGAAAACAATAGGAAGAGCAGCATTGATTCCATCTATCTTTAATATTAATGAACCTATCGTTTATGGAGCGCCAGTTGCTTTTAATCCAACATTAATGATCCCATTTTGGTTTGCTGGATTAGCTAACTGTGTTATTGTATGGATAGCTTTTGCTTCTGGTTTCTGTACTGTGCCTGTAGAACCATTCCGTGTAACAATGCCATCTCTTTTATATGCACCACTCGCATTAAAGTCTATTAATGGGCTCATATTACATATTGTATGTTTTGCAGCAACAGCAGTGATTTATTATCCATTCTTTAAAGTCTATGATAAACAGTGCTGTGAGCAAGACGAAAATAAGAAAGTAATATCTTCACAATAGAAATGGATAAGGGTTATGAAAGAATATAATGCAAGTGATTTAAATAAATTGGCAATGGAGATTATTTTATATGCTGGAGATTGTAGAAACTTTGTGAATGAAGCTTTTATCATGGCACAAGAGGATAAAGATTTTGAGATTATTAAAGATCTATTAGAACAGGCAAGGCTTAAAATTACAAGCGCCCATAAATTACAAACGAATGTTATACAGAGTACTATTTTAAATGAAAAACAAGAAATGACAATGTTATTTATTCATGCACAAGATACTCTTATGACAATTAATTCTGAATTATTTATTTCTGAGAATGTCCTTCGTTTATTTTATAAAAGGGGAGTACACTCTCATATAAAGTTTGAGAAATGAAAAGGAGAAGAATATGAAAAAATTTCCAGAAAACTTTCTTTGGGGTGGAGCTACTTCTGCTACACAAATTGAAGGAGCGTATAATATTGATGGTAGAGGATTATCAACTTGTGATTGTAAAACAGCAGGTTCATTTTCTCAAAGAAGAGAAATTACATTTATTGATAAAGATGGGCAACCATCTTCTCTGCCTTCGAGTTTAGGAAGGTCTCTTCCTATAGGCTCACATATGGCGGTTCTTGATGATTATTTTTATCCGAGTCATGAAGCTATTGATTTTTATCATCATTATAAAGAAGATATTGCTTTAATGGCTGAAATGGGATTTAAAGTATTTAGAATGTCTATTTCATGGTCAAGAATTTATCCTACAGGAGTAGAAGAAAATCCAAATACAAAAGGTATAGAGTTTTATAAAAATGTTTTTAAAGAATTACGTCAATATAATATTGAACCATTAGTCACTCTTTTTCATGGAGATTTACCTTTATATCTTGAGGAGCATTATGAGGGATGGACAAATCGTATACTTATTGACTTGTATATGAAATTTGCAAAAACCTGTTTAGTAGAATTTAAGGGATTAGTCAAATATTGGTTACCGTTTAATGAGATGAATGATTATTTGTTGATGTTAGACATGTTTGGAAATGTTTCAACAAAAGAAAGCCATAAACAAAGTTTCCAAATCATCCACAATATGCTGGTTGCTAATGCGAGAACTGTGAGATTGGCTCATGAAATTGACCTGGAAAATAAAGTGGGTTCTATGATTTGTGGTATTCCAAATTATCCAGGTAGTTGTGATCCTGATGATATCTTGGAAACAAGATATCGTTGGGAAAAGGGAATTTATTATACAGGTGATGTTCAATGTTTTGGACAATATTCACCATTTTCTAAGAGGCTATGGGATGAATATGATATCAATTTAGAAACAGAATCACAAGATTTCATTGACTTTGAACAAGGTATTGTAGATTTTTACACATTTTCTTATTATATGACTAATATTGTAACAACCCATGAAGTGAAAGACATAGTTCAAGGAAATTTTGCAAATGGTGCAAGAAATCCTTACTTGGAATATTCACAATGGGGCTGGTCATATGATCCAAAAGGACTTCGTTATTATTTAGAAGTTATTTATGATCGTTACCATTTGCCTATTATCATTACAGAAAATGGATTAGGAGCAATTGACAAAGTTGAAGAAGATGGACTTGTTCACGATGATTATCGTATACAATATTTGAAAGATCATCTTCATGAATGTAAAAATGCCATTGCTCATGGTGTTGAACTTATTGGTTATACTATGTGGGGTTGTATAGATCTTGTTAGCGCAAGTACAGGACAAATGTCAAAACGTTATGGATTTATTTATGTGGATAGAGATGACGAAGGTCATGGAACAGGATGTAGAATAAAGAAAGATTCATATTATTGGTATAAAAAAGTTATTGAAACAAATGGCGAGGAATTATAATAAATAGAGAAGATAAGTATTGGTTTGAATAGTTGAAAGTTGAGAAATCACTATGACAAATGCAAATCATACTATCTTTTTTTGTTTATTTTTAAAAATAGGATAATCATATTTTCTTTACTAATATATAGTTTTGTAATACAATGGGAATAAATAAAAAAAGGAGTGATTGATATGGAAGATAGATTATTATTAAGGTTATTACAAAAGAATGCGAGAATGAAAATTACTGATCTGGCAGCCGCCTTAGATGAATCTAAAGATCACATCATTGAAAGATTGACCGAATTAGAAAAAGAAAAAGTGATTTGTGGTTATCATACAATTGTCAATTGGGATTTAACAAATACAGAAATTGTAACTGCATTGATTCAGATTAATGCGAGTCCTGAAAGAGATTATGGTTATGATAGAATAGCAAGTCATATTTATAAATTTGAAGAAGTTGATACAATGTATTTGTTAAGTGGAAGCTTTGAATTTGTTGCTATTGTTAAAGGAAAAACAATGCAAGAAGTTGCTCATTTTGTTGCAAGTAAACTTGCATGTTTAGATGGAGTGACAGGAACATCAACTTATTTTGTGTTAAAACAGTATAAAAATAATGGTGTTGTTTTGATTGAAGATGAAGATGGAAAAAATAACAGATTGGTGGTGACTCCATGATGAATTATGAGAATATGCTGAGTGATCGTGCAAAGATTATTAAACCAAGTGGTATTAGAAAGTTTTTTGATTTAGCTTCACAAATGGATGATGTCATTTCTTTGGGAGTAGGAGAACCTGACTTTACAACACCTTGGACGATTAGAGAGGCGGCAATTTACTCTATTGAAAAAGGAAAAACATTTTATACTGCTAATAGAGGGTTATTAGAATTGAGAAAAGAAATTTGTGATTATTATCAAAGAAGATTTCATGTTTCATATGACCCTGAAACAGAATGTATTGTGACTGTTGGAGGATCTGAAGGTATTGATATTGCAACAAGAGCATTGATTAATCCTGGTGATGAAATGATTGTTTTAGATCCTGGTTATGTCGCTTATACACCAAGTGTTGAATTATCTGGAGGTATTCCAGTATCTATCACTTTAAGGCATGAAGATCAATTCAAATTGACACCAGAATTATTGAAAGCTGCAATTACACCAAAAACAAAAGTTCTTTTAATGAATTATCCTTCAAATCCTACAGGTGGTTTTATGACAAAAGAGGATTATGAAAAAATTGTTCCTATTATTAAAGAATCAGGAATTATTGTGATTTCTGATGAAATTTATGCTGAATTGAGTTATGAAGATGAATTCTGTTCGATTGCTTCATTTGATGAAATCAAAGATCAATGTATTGTTATTAGTGGTTTTTCTAAAGCATTTGCTATGACAGGATGGAGATTAGGATATGTTTTATGTAATCCAATCATTTCTAAGGCAATGCTAAAGATTCATCAGTATATTATTATGTCTGCACCTACAGCACCTCAATATGGGGCTATTGAAGGGTTAAGACGTTGTGAAGATGAAGTATTAATGATGAGGGATTCCTATCTTACAAGACGAAATTTTTGTGTGAAAGCTTTTAATGATATGGGACTTGAAACATTTAAGCCTCAGGGGGCATTTTATGTATTCCCTTGTATCAAATCAACAGGATTAACATCTGATGAATTTTGTGAACAATTATTAAATGATCAAAAAGTGGCTTGTGTTCCAGGAACTGCATTTGGAAAAGCTGGAGAAGGTTTTATTCGTGTTTCTTACGCTTATAGCATTGAGGAATTAAAAATAGCAACAGAAAAAATAAAAATTTTTGTTGATAAATTAAAAAATAAATAAAATAAGAGAATAACTGTTTTTATCGACAGTTATTTTTTAATATTCATTTATAGAAAATGAAACATATCAATATATATGTTATAATGTTGGATAGGTGAAAACGATTTGAAATAAGGAGGAGAAAAAGATGAGTTTTCCTAAAGATTTTTTATGGGGTGGAGCTGTCGCAGCAAATCAATGCGAAGGAGCATATTTAGAAGATGGTAAAGGTTTGACAACTGTAGATATGATTCCTCATGGAGAAAAAAGAATGTATGTGAAAATGGGGGATATGTATCCAGTGGAAATGATTGAGGGAGAAAATTATCCCTCTCATGAGGCTATTGATTTTTATCATCATTATAAAGAAGATATCGCTTTATTTGCTGAAATGGGTTTTAAAACATTTAGAACAAGTATTGCTTGGGCAAGAATTTTTCCTAATGGTGATGAAGAAGAACCTAATGAAGCAGGAATCCAATTTTATAAAAGTATGTTTGAAGAATGCAAAAAATATGGAATAGAACCATTAGTGACATTATGCCATTTTGATGTTCCAATGGGGTTAGTAAGAAAGTATGATTCATGGAAAAGTAGAGAAATGATTGACTGTTTTACAAAATATGCAAGAGTATGTTTTGAAAGATTCGATGGATTAGTGAAATACTGGTTAACTTTTAATGAAATTAATATTTTATTGCACTCTCCTTTTTCAGGAGCAGGGATTAGTTTTAAAAAGGGAGAAAACAGAGAACAAGTCAAATATCAAGCTGCTCATCATGAGTTAGTTGCCTCTGCTTTAGTGACTAAAATTGCTCATGAAATCAATCCAGATAATCAAGTGGGATGTATGTTAGCAGGGGGACAATTCTATCCTTATAGCTGTAAACCTGAAGATATATGGGCAGCAATGAATAAAGATCGTGAAAATTTGATGTTTATTGATGTTCAAGCAAGAGGATATTATCCAAGTTATTCAAAAAGACTGTTTAAAGAAAAGAATATTCATTTAGAAATAGAAGATGGAGATTTAGAAATATTAAAACAATATCCAGTTGATTTTGTATCTTTTAGTTATTATCAATCTCGTTGCGCAAGTTCAGATCCAGAAATGAGTATGGCAGATGGAAATGTCATGAAATCTGTTAAAAATCCTTATTTACAAACTTCTGAATGGGGATGGCAAATAGATCCATTAGGATTACGTATTACTTTAAATAGTTTGTATGATCGATATCAAAAACCATTATTTATTGTAGAAAATGGTTTAGGAGCAAAAGATGTTATTGAAGAAGCCGGAACAATCCAGGATGATTATCGTATTGATTATTTAAGAGAACATATCAAGGCAATGAGTGATGCGATAGAAGACGGTGTAGATCTTTTAGGTTATACAACATGGGGATGTATTGATCTTGTTGCTGCATCTACAGGTGAGATGAGTAAAAGATATGGTTTTATATACGTTGATAAAGATGATCAAGGAAATGGTACTTTAAAACGTATGAAAAAGAAATCATTTGAATGGTATAAGAAAGTCATAGCATCAAATGGTGAAGAACTAGATTAAAAAAAGATAGCTATTCTACTACATGTTTTTATTTGCTATTTACATAAAATGAAACATAGTAGTGTATATAAATGTTATAATATAAAAGAGTTGAAAACGATTTGAAATAAGGAGGAGAAAAAGATGAGTTTTCCTAAAGATTTTTTATGGGGTGGAGCCGTTGCAGCAAACCAATGTGAAGGAGCTTACCTAGAAGATGGTAAAGGATTATGCGTACCAGATATGCTATTAGGTGGAGATGTTAATACACCAAGAACATTTTTACCAAAAACAGATCCAACAGCATTTTATCCAAGTCATGAAGCTATTGATTTTTATCATCATTATAAAGAAGATATCGCTTTATTTGCTGAAATGGGATGGAATGTCTTTAGACTATCTATCAATTGGGGACGTATTTTCCCTAATGGAGATGATGAAGAACCAAATGAAGAAGGATTAGCTTTCTATGATAAAGTTTTTGATGAATGTCATAAATATGGAATCGAACCATTAGTGACATTATGTCATTATGAAATTCCATGGAACATTGTTACAAAATATAATGGTTTTTCTGATCGTAGAGTGATTGATATGTTTGTTAAGTATGCAACAACATGTTTTAAACGTTATAAAGATAAAGTTAAATATTGGTTAACATTTAATGAGATTAATATTGCTTGTATGGGTGAAGGTGGTATTGGAAATTTATATGGTTTAGGAATCATGGATCCTGATGATGTGAATGCTGATCATAGAATTCCATTGACTGAATTAAAATCAAATCCACAATTAACATTTGAAGCTTTACATAATGAATTTGTTGCAAGTTCATTAGCAATTATTGAAGGACATAAAATTAATCCTGATTTTATGATTGGCAATATGATTGCACATACAACATTATATCCATTAACACCAAATCCAAAGGATATTATGGCAGCTTTACAAGAAGAAGACTTTAAGAATAATTTCTGTGGAGATGTCCAAGTACGTGGAGAGTATCCTTCATTTATGTGGAGATATTTTAAAGAACATGATATTGATACTTCATTTATTCGTGAAGAAGATAAGAAAATTCTTAAAGAAGGTATTGTTGATTTTTATACTTTCTCATACTATATGACAAACTGTGTGACTGTTGATGAGAATGCTGAAATGACTGATGGAAATATGTCAAAAGGTGTAAAAAATCCATATTTAAAAGCAAGTGATTGGGGATGGCAAATTGATCCCGAAGGATTGCGTTATACTTTAAATGTTCTTCATGGACGTTATCCACATACACCATTGATGATTGTTGAAAATGGATTTGGAGCATTTGACAAAGTAGAAGAAGATGGTTCAATTCATGATCAATATAGAATTGATTACTTTAAAGGTCATATTCAAGCAATGGGTGAAGCTATTAAAGACGGTGTTCCTTTGATTGGTTATACAACATGGGGACCAATTGATTTAGTTTCTGCTGGAACAGGACAATATGCTAAACGTTATGGATTTATTTATGTAGATAGACATGATGATGGCA
>CATOPA010000010.1 GCA_951801965.1 uncultured Erysipelotrichaceae bacterium
GTTTAATCTTGATACAGAACTTAAAAAAATTAAAAGACGTGCCAATAGAGCTGATTTGGACTTGTTTGAGTTCAATAAAGCGAAAGCAGAAAAGTCGCTAGAAATATGTAAAGAAATTGTTGATCATTATGATCTTGATATGAAATTAGTTAATTGTGAATACACTTTGGATGCATCAAAAGTTATATTTATGTATACATCTGAGAGTCGAGTGGATTTTAGAGAATTACTTAAAGAACTTGCGAGTGTTTTTAAATGTAGAATAGAGTTAAGACAAATAGGTCCAAGAGATAAGTCAAAGATAGTGGGTGGAATAGGATCGTGTGGTCTGCCATTATGCTGTTCTTCATTTTTAGGAGAGTTTGATGTTGTTTCTATTAATATGGCAAAAAATCAGATGCTTGCTATTAATATTGATAAAATTTCTGGAGCTTGTGGAAGATTATTATGCTGTTTGAAATATGAAGATGAAGTTTATTCTATTGAAAAACAAAGATTCCCAAAGATTGGTTCAAAAGTGAAATACGAGGATAAAATAGTCAAGGTAACTGGATTAAATGTTTTAAGTGATTTGGTGAAAATTGATTATAATGGAAATATTTCATTTGTTGGATTAGATGAGATAAAAAAAATACCAGTTAAGGAAAACAAAAATGGAAAATGAAGTTGTTAATTATTTATTAGCATATGAAGGAATGAAAATTATTCAAAGAAAAGATATGTTTAATTTTTCTTTGGATACTGTCTTATTAGCAAATTTCTGTACAATTCAAAAGGATTTGAATGGCATTGTTGATTTTGGAACAAACAACGCAGCAATTCCATTATTGTTATCAAGGAGAACGGATAAGAAGATTATTGGCGTTGAAATACAAAAGGAAGCTGTAGAACTTGCTGAAAAGAATGTTTGTATGAATGATCTTCAACATCAAATTAGCATTGTTGAAAAGGACATTAAAGAATATGTTGTAGATGCACCAAAAACGAAACTCATTGTCTGCAATCCACCTTTCTTTAAAGTGGGAGAGAGAAGCAATTTAAATGATAATCAATATCTTCAGATTGCAAGGCACGAGATAATGATTACTTTAGATGAGATTATGAGGAGTGCATCAAAAATTTTGGACAATAAAGGTAGAATTGCTATGGTTCATAGACCAGATCGTATGATTGAAATTATTAATTGTATGCAAAAATATGATATAGAACCAAAAAGAATTCGCTTTGTTTATCCAAAAGAGGGGAAAGAATCACATATTTTTCTTATTGAAGGTATGTATAAAGGAAATAAAGGGTTAAAAATAGAGAGTCCATTATATGCTCATGAAAGTGATGGAAGCTATACAAGAGAAATTAGAAGAATGTTTGGAGAAGAAGATGAATAGACAGAAGAGTTTTGAAAATAATAAGGCAACCCTATATTTGGTGGCAACACCAATTGGTAATTTGAGTGAAATGACATTTCGTGCTATAGAAATTTTAAAAAGTGTTGATTATATAGCTGCTGAAGATACACGTAATACAATAAAATTATTAAATCATTTTCAAATCAATACAAAGTTGATTTCTCATCATGAACATAATCTTCATACATCAATTCAAAAAGTGTTATCTTTATTAGAGGAAGGATGCAACATAGCATTGGTTAGTGATGCTGGATATCCTGCTATTAGTGATCCAGGATATGAACTTGTTGTAGAAGCTATTGAAAGTGGCTATAATGTTGTTCCTATTTCAGGGGCTAATGCATGTTTAAATGCTTTGGTTGTTTCTGGAATTGCTCCACAACCTTTCATGTTTTATGGTTTTTTAGATCATCAGGATAAGAAGAAGAAAAAAGAGTTGATGGCGTTAAAAGATTTTAAAAAGACAATAGTGTTTTATGAATCACCACATCGTATTCGAAAAACATTACAGCTTTTGCTTGAAATCTTTGGAAATAGAAATATCGCACTAGCAAGAGAAATAACAAAAAAGCATGAAGAAATTAATCGAGGAACAATTACAGAGATTCTGGAAATCGTTGATGATATGAAGGGCGAAATGGTTATTGTTGTTGAGGGCAATAAAAATGTTGCTGAAGAAGTAGTCTTTGAACAGTCAGTACAAGAGCATGTCGATGAATATATCAAAATGGGGATGTCTACAAAAGATGCAATAAAAGAAGTTTCAAAACAAAGAAATGTTGCAAAAAATATTATTTATTCAGAATATCATAAAAGATGAGTATAGAAATATGCTCTTTTTTTATATTAATATCACATAAAATGTTTCACGTGAAACAAAAAATGAATAAAAAAAAGAAAAAGTGATATACTATAAAAGGTGATAAATAATGAAAGATAACAAAAAAGTCGTTTTAATAGGAACAGGTATGGTTGGTATGAGTATGGCTTATTCATTAATGAATACAGGTGGAATAGATGAATTAGTTCTCATAGATCTTGACGAAGAAAAAGCAAAGGGAGAAGTCATGGATCTTAATCATGGATTGCCATACAATATGAGTAAGATGAAAATAAAGGCAGGAAAGTATCAGGATTGCAAAGACGCTGATATAGTTGTTATTTGTGCAGGGGCTAATCAAAAGGAAGGACAATCAAGGTTAGATTTAGTTAAGGTTAATGTAAAAATTATTAAAGAAATAGCACAACAAATTAAGCATAGTGGCTTTGATGGTATTGTTATTGTTGCAAGTAATCCAGTAGATGTACTGAGTTATACAGTTTACAAGGTCATGGGAATAAACAAAAGTAGGGTTATTGGAACAGGAACATTATTAGATACAGCAAGAATGAGATATTTATTAAGTGAGTATTTAAATGTATCTAGTGATGATATTGAAGCTTATATTTTAGGAGAACATGGAGATTCATCATTTATATCTTGGATGAATACATATGTAGGATGTAAAACATTGGTTGAATATATTGAAGAAAAGAATTTGGATATGGAGGATTTAAATGATATATATAATGATGTTAAAAATGCTGCATATGAAATTATAGAAAGAAAAAAAGCAACATTTTATGGGATAGGAATATCATTAAATAAATTGATTCAATCAATATTCAATAATGATAATAAAATTTTATGTGTGAGTGCATATTTAGATGGTGAATATAATCACAGTGATATTTATATGGGAGTACCTTGTGTTATATGTAGAGAAGGAATTAGAGAAATTATTCAACTTCCTCTTAATGGCGTGGATCAAGGGAAATTTGATGAAAGCTATGAAATATTAAGAAAGACAAGAAGAGAGATAAAAAAAGATTTGGAATAATCCAAATCTTTTTTAATAAAGTCTTCTATAATTGTATACATATTTTTCCCAGTATCCAGCAAGGGATGATGTTTTAACACATTGGTTTGGATATTGCCCACGAGTTCCAGAACCACTTCCAGCAGCATGAACAAAGCTTCCACCACCAATATATATTCCAATATGAGCTACACCACTACCATAACTAAAAGTAATAACATCGCCTGCTTGTAATTGTGATCGAGAAACAGCCTTACCAGAACGAGAATATCCAGCTGCAGTTTTACGACCCACATTAATACCAGATTGTAAATGAGCCCAAGCAACTAAACCAGAACAATCAAAATAATTTGCATTAGGACTTTTTAGACTAGCTGGATCACCATATCCACCACCAGGAGCTCCCCACCAATAACGTGCTCCAAGTTTAGAAAGAGCTTTTTTTGCAATAGCATTTCCAGCGGCAGAAGAACCAGGAACATAATTTCCACCTCCACCACTAGGAGCTTGAGACATCAAAGCGTCTAATGCAGCATCAATTTTCTTTTGTTCTGCAGTTATTTTATTTGATTCTTGCTGGCCATCTTTAATATGAGCAGTTTGTTGTGCTTTTAAATCGACAAGTCTATCTTGCAAAGCAAGTTGTGATTTCTTTTGAGATTCTAATGCATCTTTTGCATTTTGCAAAGATGTCTTTTGAGCATCTAATGCAGCTTTTTGCTTAGATAATTCAGCAACAAGTTCTTTCTCATAAGAAGTAATATCATTGATACTATTTAATCGAGAAAAGAATGTTCCAAAGTCTTCTGCACCAAATAAAACATCAAGCATCCAATTAGAATTATATGTTGTTTGCATAACATATAAGCGATCTCTCATTAATTCTTCTTTGTTTTTTATATCTTTTTCAATTTTAGTAATTGAAGAAAGCAAGTAATTAATTTCATTTTGCTTTGATGAAATTTCAGCATCTAAATTCTTAAGCTTAGAAGTAATATCGTTAATATCAGAATTTGTTTCCGCTAAATCCTTTTTTGTTTCACTAATTTCTTTCTTTATATCAGCATTCTTTTTACTAAGATATGCATTAAATTCTTCACATGTTTTTTTGTTTGCATTCGTTAATGAAGAGGAAGAACATAATTTTATGTATTTTTCTTCATTTTTAGAAAAATCTATAGCATCTACTGAATAAGAAAGACCAATCACAGATATGAACGTACAAATTGCAAGTAGACCTAAAATTTTCTTTTTCATTTCATCACCTCCAGCACCATTATAGCATAAAATTTGTTAAATAAACCACCAATATTTGTATATTTGATAATTTTTATAAAATAATGTGGAACTATGGCAAATGTAGAGCCATAAAAGTAGAAAGAACATATAGTATCTTGAGGGAGGTGAATAGATGGTAAGAGAAGGTATTGATGTTTCACAATATCAAGGAATCATAGATTGGGAAAAAGTTAAAAATCATATTGATTTTGCAATTTTAAGAGCTGGATATGGTCAAGATATTCCAGGACAAGATGATCCAACATTTAGAAGGAATGCAGATGAATGTACAAGATTAGGAATCCCCTTTGGAGTGTATTTATATTCATATGCTCAAAATGAAAGAGAAGCATTATCAGAAGCCAGACATCTTATAAGACTGATTGCTGATTATAAAATGGCTTATCCAGTTTATTTGGATTTGGAAGATCCACGAATCGGTAGACTTACAAATGATCAAATTGAGAAAAACTGTCGTGTTTGGGCAGATGAAATGGCACGTCATAATTATTTCCCAGGATTCTATGCTTCATATTATTGGTGGACAACAAAACTAACAAGTGGATTCTTTACAAGATATACAAAATGGGTAGCAAGATATGCAGATGTTTTAGGAGCAGAAGGATTTGATATGTGGCAGTATACTGATAAAGGATTTGTTGAAGGAATCAACGCACCAGTAGATAGAAATTATGCATATAGAGATTTCCCAACAGAAATTAAGGCTGGAGGATTTAATAACTTTGAGCTAAGCACTCCAGAACCACCAGAAAACAATTATGAAGTTGGTGATCATGTTACTTTTGATAGGGTATTTATCTCATCTGAAAGTACCATTCCACTCATTCCATATATGAATCATGGGACAATAACAAGAGTTGTTTCACAAGCAAGAAATCCTTATTTGATTGGAAATGGATTAGGTTGGGTTAATAGAGATTCTATTACAGGAACATTGCGTTATTTATCTCATCCAACATATCAAGGAGATTCATTAACAGATGCTTTAACAGAGATAGGGGTAGATGCTTCATTTGCTTCAAGAAAATCTATAGCAAATAAAAACGGGATAGATGATTATACAGGAAGTGCTAGACAAAATTTAGAACTTCTTCAATTGTTAAAAGAAGGAAGATTAAAACAATAGTTAGAAAAGTTAAAAGATGTTTCGACATTTTTTAACTTTTTTTGGAAATGGATTTTCTTTGTAAATATCATATAAATATGATAAAGTATTTATGTGATTAAATCACACAATGTAGTATGATGTAAAATATTGATTGAATATAAGAAATATGTTAGAATTTCAAAAGATAAAATGATATTTTTTCTAACCATAAGGAAAGGAGTATAAAAGCTATATGAAAATGAATAACAAGTTAAAAGGTATAATTGCCTTAACGTTGTTGATTTCATTAACTACAGTTATTAATGAAAATGCCAAAGCAGAACTTATTCAAGATCAGCCACAACAAAATGAATACTATACAGTTATTGGTGAAGATGGGCATGTAGAATTTATAAAATATGAAGATGAAGAAATAGGAACTCTTTCCTCAAATGATTATGTCGTTGATGGGGAGATTTATGATACATATGAAGAAGCTCAGGAAGCACTAAGTCAAAAACCAAAAGTATTTTCAAGAAGCAACTCTCAAGATGAGGGCATTGTTGCTGTAGCAAATACAGCAAATATAAAAGTGGGTGTTGCGAAAATAAAAGGATATGTCACTTATAAAGAATACGATGGAACTGGTAAGGGACGAGCAGGATATACACACGGGTCTTCAGCCAGTGATGCTGCTTATGTTGCCACTCTTGATAGTGGAAAGACAATACGTGTTAAACAGGCAGGAACTTTTATGGATATCCCTTCAGCGAGCGTTGAGGTGACTGAATATAATTCAAAGACATCAAAAGTCAGTTATTATATGGGTAGCAATGGCATTTTCCGCCATTACTATTATTATGGAACAAACCAAAACTTGGCATCAACACAAGTTGGCTATACACCAAGTTATTTAAAAGATGGTGTTAAATATTTTAGTTATGATGGTCACTACTTTTATACAGATTATGCAACAATGATTAACGATTATAAGGCTGGGGCTTTTGTCAATACACATGCAGTGAATGCAAGCTCACCATATTATAATTATTATCAATATTTATCGTTTCGTTCATCAACAAACTTTATAGCCTCTGATATAGATGCATTTATAGAAAAAGCAATTTCACAATATTCAAGTGTTGATACAAGATCAAAGCTAAGACATCAAGGACAAAGTTTATTAAACAATCAAGGAGATCAAGGTGTCAATGCATCTTTAATGTTAGGTGTTGCGATTAATGAAAGTGCATGGGGAATGAGCCATTATGCACAGGATAGAAACAATTTATTTGGAATAGGGGCAGTAGATAGCAATCCAGATGCTGCAAAAAGATTCAATACAGTAGAGGAATGCTTTAACTATTTTTCAAAGAATATGATTTCAAACGGTTATTTAGATGCAGCAGACTGGAGATACAGAGGACCACACTTAGGAGACAAAGCAAGTGGTGTTAATGTGAAGTATGCTTCAGATCCATACTGGGGTGAAAAAGCAGCTTCATTCAGCTATGCATTAAATGCTGATAATGGTGATAAAGACTTTAATAAGTATCAATTAGGTATAGCAAATTCAGGGGATGTTAAATTTTATAGAGAAAATACTCTGACAAAACTATTATTTAGTTCAGGGGCCTCTGATAACACAAACGATAAGGTATATCACTTCCCTGTGACAATCTTAGATACTGAAACAAACTATAAAATATTATCAGATACAATTTTAAGTGAAGATCGTTCTAAACTACAAGCAACAGGTGTATTCAAATTAAGTAAGGATTATGTTTATGTTAAAAAATCAGATATTACATTAGTATATCAAACAGATTTTAAACCAGGAGATGTGAATGGAGATGGCAAAGTCACATCACTTGATTATATTCAAATCAAAAATCATATTATGAAAACAAAAGTATTATCTGGTGCAACTTTAATTAGGGCAGATGTTAATAAAGATGGAAAAGTCACATCTTTGGACTATATTAAAATCAAAAATCATATTATGGGAACAAATAAATTATTTTAAGGAGAACGATAATGAAAAATAAATTATTAAAAATATTTCTAAGCGTTTATTTACTAATTGGAATAATCGGTGTTCATCTTGTTGATTCTTCAGCAGCATCATTTTCTGTGAAAGCAAGTCGCTCTAGTGTTTCACCAGGAGGAAGCTTTACAGTTACAATTAGTGCAAGTGGGGCAGGACAATTTAGTGTTTCGGCATCTAATGGAACTGTTTCATCTTCAAGTGTATGGGTTGATGGAAGTGCAACAGTGAGTGTGAAAGCTGGAAAATCAGGAAAAACGACTGTATCAGTGACAGCAGTTGATGCTACTGGAAATGATGAAACTCCTATTACAGGAACAAAATCTGTTTCAGTTTCTATCACACAGCCAAAACCTACAACACCATCAAAACCAAGTAACAGTGGATCATCTGGTAGTAAACCATCAGGAAATACATCAACTTCAAAACCACAAGAGCAAGACAATCGCTCTAAAGATAACAATTTGGCTTCATTAAGTATATCAAATGGAGAATTAAGTCCAGCTTTTGCTGCTGATAAAACTGATTACAAAGTCAGTTTAACTTCTGAAACAGCCGAGTTAACAATTAATGCAAAAGCAAAAGATACAAAAGCAACAGTTTCAGGAACAGGAAAACATGCATTAAAAATAGGAAGTCAAACTTTTGCAGTGACTGTCACTGCTGAAAATGGTGCAAAAAAAGTTTATTCTATAACTGTAGATGTTGTTGAAAAGCCAACACAATTTGTTGATCTTGATGGTGAAAAGTTGGGAATCTTAAAGGATGTATCTAAAGCAGAGATTCCTAGTGGTTATAAGAGTACAACAACAAAATTAGGAGAAACTGAGATTGAAGCTTGGAGTCATGAAAAAATGGGCTTAACACTGGCTTATTTAATGGATGAAAAAGAAAATAAAAATCTTTATATATTAAATGATGGAAAAGTGGCTCAAAAATATGAAGAACTACCTTTAAATGGTAAAACATATGTTCCTTTGACTATACCTAATGATTTAAAGACTCAACAAAATTTGACACAAAAAGAAGTTCAAATAGGGGAGTTAACATTAAAGGGATGGATTTATATTGATAAGAATCATAGTGATTTTGTCGTTGTTTATTTATTAAATGAAGATGGAACAAAAGGATTATATTCTTATGATAATGTAGAAGGAACGATTCAAAGATATATACCAAGTGAAGAAAAAGAATCATTTAATTATTTTATGATTACAACAGGCGTTTTTGCTTTAACAACAATAGGAGCTTGTCTGTTACATTTTAATTTTAGAAGAAAATCTGTTGCAGCCATTAAAGAATATTATGAAAAGAAGGGATAATTAAATTTATCCTTTTTTATTTTGTACTTCATGATATAATGAATTCAAAAGGGAAGGAGAAATGATATGCATAAAAAGTGGATTATTGCTTTTTTAGTGTTATCTTTATGTTTTATTCAAATGCCTATATCATATGCAAAAGCAAATCAGAATAAAACAGATTTTGCAAATGTTGTTTTATTTGTTTGTTTTGAAGATGATGGAGGGGAGGCATATTTTCATGATTCTACTAAAGTAGAAGAAATTATGAATGATTATAATGGGAGTCATGGAAGATCATTAACGAACTATTTAAGTACAATTTCATATGGACAATTCTCTATACATAATATTTTTCCACAATATGATGAAAGTCAAAAAATCATCAATGCATATGAGCTTCCAAATACATTAAGAGAAGAAGCACAAAAAGAAAATGTAGATGCTAAAATTATTGATGAAATTATATTAAAACAACCACAATTGCAATCACAAATGATAGATTATAATCAAGATGGAGTTGTTGATAATTTAACTATTGTTTTATATGGAAAGTCAGAGATGTCAGAAAGTGAAAAAATTCCAACATATCATCCGCATATGTCAACTTATCAAGGAAGCCAAAAACTTTTTGATAAATCAATTCGAACATACAATATGCTTAATACATATAGTATAGAACACAGTCATTCAGGTGTTCTTGCTCATGAATTTCTGCATGCTTTAGGATTTGGAGATTTATATGATTCGAAAAATGGAAGATTACCTGTTTCAACTTGGGATATTATGTCTTCTAATAATAAATATATGCCTTATCCATTAGCATATACAAGAATGAAAACAATGAATTGGATAGACATTGAGACAATTACATCTAGTCAGACATTGACATTGAGTTCTCAGGATCAAGCAGATGGAGCACAGGCATATATATTGAAATCGCCTTTTAGAAGTGATGAACAATTTGTCATTGAGATGAGAAAATCAAACGATATGAATGATAATAATGCATTGGATGGTATAATCGGTGGCTCAGGAATTATCGTATATAGAGTGAAAGCAGAAAAAGAACAACTTAGTAATTATAATGGAGAAGAAGATGTTTATATCTTTAGACCTCAGAAAGGTCAAAATGGATATGATGATAATGAATCATTGGCTATATTAAATGCTTATTTATCAAAAGAAAGTCAAAGAACAAGTATAGGAACATCGGATATGAATCAAACATTAGAAGATGGTGCTTTAGCATTTTCAGATGGAACAAATTCAGGAATTGTTATTAGTCAAGTGTCAAGTAGTGCTGGAAATCAAATGACATGTCAAGTCACAATCCCTAGAAGTGAAGATTATGATATATGGGAAGATACGTTGTTTGAAGATACTACAGGATCAGTAAGTAAAATAATATCAATGAAGGAAGATAATAAAAAGCTATATCTTGTGACAGCAATTGCCGATGGTTATCCATCTTCAACACTTCAAATGCATATTTATGATGGGACTCATTGGGTTAATGAGGAAAAAGTGATAAATGAAAAATCAATTATTAGTGATGCACAAATAGAATTTATTAATGGAAAATTATATTTAGGATATATAGCTCAATCAACTTTTAAGTTATACTGTTTTGAAAATCACACATGGACATTAATAACAACCAAAAATGATATGGCATATGGCTTTGATATGACAGTACTTAATAATCAGCTTTATATGAGTTATATTATGAATGATCAAGCCAAACTAGCAAGATTAGATCAAAATACTTTTACAGATTTAGGAATATATTACAAGGGTATTTCAGGTCAACCTAAAATCATTCAAATGAATAATACTCTTTATACAGCAGTAAGAAGAGTTACAGGTCAAAATGATACAATAGAAGTTTATAAATATGAAAATAATCAATTTACTCATATAACTCAAAATTCTATTGAAGGATCTGCTTATGATATAGAGGCTCTTCATCAAAAACTATTTGTTGTTACAGGAGGATATAATACATCTCTTCAAATTAATACTTATGATGGAACGAAATGGACGTTAGGAAAACAACAAAATATAAAGTTATCAGAACCAAAACTGACAACAACTCAAGGAAATCTTTATGTTCTTGCATCTTCTTTAAATGAACACTATACAAGAGTTTACGAATATGATGTTGAAAATGATCAATATATTTTAGAAGGAAATAATATCGATTTAGGCTCAACGTCTTTAAATCTTGCATCATTTGATAATCAACTTTATGTCAGCTATGTTAAAGAGAGCAATCAACAGATTACAGTAAAAAATAAATCCATAACAAACGAACTATTATCTATTTATGCAGTACCGCCAAAAAAAGTCATCTATGAGCAAGGAGAACAAGTCCAGTTGGATGGATTAAGTGTAAAAGCTATTTATCAAAAAGGAGAAAGACAACTGACTTCACAAGATTATACAATCTCTCAATTGAATACAGAGACGATAGGAAAACATACAGCAGTCATTACATTTCAGGGAAAACAAACAACTTTTTCTTATGAGGTGAAAGCAAGAAGTTCTATTCCGATTACTGCTGTAATACTCAGTCAAAAGAAAGTAACTATGAATGAAAAAACATCATTAAAGCTGAGTGCAACAATAACTCCATCTAATACAACTGAAAATAAGACATTAACATGGATATCAAGTAACCCTACTATTGCGACTGTGTCTAATGGAGTGATCTATGCAAAATCTCCAGGAACTGTCACAATAACTGTAAAAACAAGTAATCAAAAGACAGATACATGCCAAGTGACAGTAAAAAAAGTCTATTTGCCTGGCGATGTGAATGGTGATGATAAAGTGACATCTTTAGATTATATTAAAATTAAGAATCATATTATGAAAACAAAGATTCTCACAGGAGATGCTTTAAAAAGAGCAGATGTGAATAAAGATGGCAAGGTCACATCTTTAGATTATATTAAAATTAAAAATCATATTATGGGAACTAATAGATTATTTTAAAATGGGATAATTCCCATTTTTTTATATAAAAGACATCTCTTATCATAATGATTATTGTATTTATGTTTATACAGGAGTATAATGTTTTCGGTTTAGGGGGATTGGTATTGTGGTTTATGCAAAGACAAAGGAAAAGAAAGAATGGAAAAAGCATGCAACATCTTTGATTTGTGTTATGATTGCTTCTTTGATTATGTCTATAAATATCAAATCATTTGTAAGAGCAGGAAACTTAGTTCCTGGTGGTTTTACTGGTTTATCATTGTTGATACAAAGAATATTTAGTGATTATTTATCTATAGAAATACCATATTCATTTATAAATATTTCTTTAAATGCATTACCAGCATTTATTGGATTTAAAATGATTGGAAAAAAATTTACAATGTATTCAATCATTATGATTATCCTCAATTCATTTTTAGTAGACTTAATTCCAGTCACACCAATTACATATGATCCTTTACTTGTTTCTGTATTTGGTGGAATCATCAATGGAATAGCTATTTCTATTGCATTATATGGAAAAGCTTCAAGTGGTGGAACAGATTTTATAGCTGTTTATATTTCAAGCAAGTTTCATAGATCATCTTGGAATATTGTTTTTGGAATTAATGTTGTCATTCTTGTGAGTGCAGGACTTTTGTTTGGCTTTGAAGAAGCTATGTATTCTATTATATTTCAATTTGTATCTACACAAGGTATACAGAAGTTTCATCAGAGAGATCATAAAATGACATTATTTATTATTACAGATCAAGCAGATTTATTAGAAGATAGCTTGCTGACATATACACATCATGGTGTTACAAGATTTGAAGGTGAAGGATGTTATTTAAAAGAAAATAAATCGATGCTTTATACTGTTGTAGGAGCAGATGAAGTGAAAGATGTTATTCATTTTGTGAAAAAACTTGATCCACATGTTTTTGTAAATGTTATGAAATCTGAAAGTGTAACTGGACGTTTTTATCAAGAACCATTAGAATAAGGACTACAATTGTAGTCCTTGTTTTCATAAATGATGTTGTTGGTGATAAAGCTTAAGAAAGTGTTGAAAAATTTCAACATGTAATTGTTCATCTTGAATAATACGCTTTAAACTTTCTTGAATAATAGGTTCATCAATACATTCAATTTGGTAATTGTACGTAGTAATTGTATTTTGTTCTTGAATGATAGCATTTTCTAAAAGAGTGGGAATCTGTCTAGGATAAATATTATATCCAGGAGACCAGTATTCTAAAAAGTCATTTTGACAATCCCATAAACGAGGATCAACACCTAAACGACAACACATTTTTGCAAAAATATCGAGATGTATCATTTCCACTTTTGAGATACACTCCATAGCTTCAGCGAGCTCCTTCCAACTTTGTTGAAGAATAATATGATTATAGAAATAAAGAGTTACAGCATTCATTTCAGAATGTAATCCACCAAGATTAGAAAGCATCATTTGTCCATATGTTGTGTTGACATCTAAATTATCAACACAAGGGTAAGGTATATCTAGAGTATAGTTCATATTATAAAACCTCCATATTTATAAATATGAAGGTTATATCTTATTTATTCAATATTTTTTCAAATCCAATACGAGGTGCACCACTTTCTAAAGTGATTTTTCCACAAGCAATAAATCCATTCTTTTTAAGGAATCTCTGCATAGAAAGATTATCATGATGTGTATCAATACGAATGCTATAAATCTGATGAGATAAGCATTCTTCAATAGCATAATCTAATAAACGTTTTGCAAGATTCTGTCCTTTATATGATTCATCAACAACAATTCTATGAATGACACCATAGGAATTGTCTTGTAGCCACTGACCATCAATGTTATTGTATGTAGGTTCATTTTCTATTGCAAAATACATAGTTCCTACAATATGATCATTATCTAAAACATAGCTTTTTTCTTGAAGAATATCCTCAAGAATGTGAATATCCTGAGGATAATTATCTTGCCATTGATCAATACCATTATTCTTAAAATATTTTTGTGCTTGATGAATCAATCTCATGATTTCATTTATATCACTTTCTTTTGATTTTCTAATATTCATACTTTTCCTCCAATAAACTTAATATCATTAAATCATGATAAGTCCCATTTTTATAAATATGTTCTTTTAAGTATCCTTCTTTTATAAAACCATTTTTTTCTAACAAATGAATAGAAGCATTATTTGAAGCAAAAACTTCAGCATAAATCTTATGAATATTGTAATTTTCAAATAAAAAGGGTAATAGTAAATGAAGAACCTGACTCATTATACCAAGATTCCAATACAATTCAGATATCCAATAACCAATTTCACAGTCTTTACAGTAAATATCCTTACAAAATGCAACATGAATACAGCCAATACACTCATCATTAACAGTAATACCAAAATCCAAAAGATGGTTGTTTAAAGAATGATTTATAAAATTCAAAGCATGATTTAAAGTATAAGGATATGGGAAAGAATTATTCAGATATTTTGAAATATTGATATTATTAGCATGATAGACAAGTTGTTGAGGATTGATTTTATCCAATGTTTTTAGTTCTATCTTCATATATCTCCTTGCCATGAAGGCTTATCTATTTTTTGATAGCCTTTTAAGTATATATTCATAAAAATGTATAATCATGCTTTTATTATTATATGTTATATCATAATGTTTGCAAGTTTTATTTGTTTATATCTTAAAGAAAATGTATAATGATAAAAAGAAAGGGGCAAGGAAATGGTTTATCATATTGTGAATCTCGTTGTTTATGTTATTTCTATTGCTTTAGCAATGATTGCATTGAGTTGTTTTCAATTTGAAAAGAGTATTAAAAAAAGTAAATTAAGAGAATTTTATTTGTTTTATATTATAGCTTCTGTAGCTTTGGGTTATTTGTTTGCTTCTTTTATACTATCATTTGGAACACTAAGTTTTTATTCATAAATGAAAAGCTTTAACATATATTGTGATATGAAAACAATATATACAAAGCTTCTTTTTGTCTTGTGTTTGATTTTATTTGTTGGATGCTTTTCTTATAAAAGTACATATACTTTTTTATCATCAACTTATAAAGTTCTTACACAACAAAAAGAATATATCGTCAAAGTCAAAACATCAACAAAAACATTAAGCATTCCATTAGAAGAGTATTTGGTAGGTGTAGTCGCAGGAGAAATGCCAGTGAGCTTTGAAATGGAAGCATTAAAAGCACAAGTTGTCGCAAGTAGAACATTTGTATTATCTAGAAATTTGAATGTTGATAATACAACCCAATCGCAAGTTTATTTGACTGATGAACAGATGAAAAAAAACTGGGGAAAAAGTTATAAGGAGAATAAAGAAAAAATAAAGCAGGCAGTCAAAGAAACAAGTTATGAAGTCATGTTATATGATGGGAAATATATTTCAGCACTTTTCTTTTCTAGCAGTAATGGTCAAACAGTGAATTGTGAAGATTATTTTAGTGGGAAGGTTTCATATTTGAAATCAGTAGATAGTCATTGGGATTTAACAATTGATCCACATAATCAAAGAGAAAAGACATTTACGAAAAAGCAGTTATCAGATATTTTTAAAATTGATGAAGTGCATATGAATATTACTGCTTATACAAAAAGTGGGTATGTCAGCCAAATCGTTATTGGAGAAAAAACATGGACAGGTAGAGAGGTTAGAGAAAAATTGGGACTTGCTTCATCATGCTTTGAGATAAAATTAACAAAGAATGGATATACATTTATAACAAAAGGAAGTGGCCATGGTGTTGGCATGAGTCAATATGGAGCACAAGCAATGGCACTAGAAAATAAAAGTTACAAAGATATTTTAAATCATTATTATCAAAATATTGAAATTCAACGTATAGATTAAAAAGTTTTGTTCATACTTATTTTGAGGTGAGAGTATGAATAGAAAAACATTTAAATATAAGAGAGTTATAGGCATTGCATTAACAGTAGCAGTCTTTTTAGGAGGTATTGGAATTGTTCAAAACATTTTAGATAAACATACAAATGATTTTGAAGATGAATCAGTTGTTAAAGTGGAGGAGAACAAGAAACCAGCAGATAACAAGCAAAAAGAAGAAACAGTAGAGACACTCAAAGTTCCTGTAGAAGATGGTATAGGTATTGTCAGATATTATTATAATAAAGATGATGATGCGTCTAAACAGGAACAGTCTTTGATTTTGTTTGAAGATGTTTACCGTCCAAATCAAGGAGTAGACTATGCAAATAAAGGTGAAAAGTTTAATGTTTTAGCTGCAATGAGTGGAACAGTCACAAAGAAGACAAATGATCCTGTCTTAGGATGGGTCGTAACAATCACAAATGGAGATAAGATTTCAACAACTTATGAATCTTTATCACAAGTGAGTGTAGAAGTGAATCAAAGTGTGAAACAGGGAGATACGATTGGAGTCAGTGGTGAAAATGTGTACGAAGCTGATTTAAAAAATCATTTACATTTTATTTTACAGAAAGAGGATCAATTATTTAACCCAGAAAAGTTTATTGGACAACCATTGAATACGATTAAATAGCGATTTTCAATCGCTATTCTTTTTATTTTTGACTTGTATTTACTTTAAAACATGTTACAATAGAAATGCTTATAGGAGGAATGTTTATGAGATTATCAAAAGAAATTGGTATTGACTTAGGAACAGCTAACATTCTTATTTATGTAAAGGGTGAAGGTATTGTTGTTAATGAACCTTCAGTTGTCACTATCAATACAGAAACAAATAAACCTATCGCTGTAGGAGAAGAAGCAAGAGATATGCTAGGAAAAACTCCAGGTAAATTTCAAGCTATTCGTCCTTTAAAAGATGGTGTTATCGCAGATTTTCAAATTACTGAAATATTATTAACTCACTTTATCAATAAATTAAATTTAAAAGGAGTTTTCTCAAGACCTACAATTCTTATTTGTTGTCCATCAAATATCACTTCAATTGAAAAAAGTGCTATTCAAGATGTTGCTTTAAGATGTGGAGCAAAAAAAGTTTTTATTGAAGAAGAGCCTAAAGTGGCTGCTATTGGAGCTGGCTTAGATATTTCAAAACCATCTGGAAATATGGTTGTTGATATTGGTGGTGGAACAACTGATGTTGCTGTTTTATCATTAGGTGATATTGTAACAAGTACATCTTTAAAAATTGCTGGAGACAGAATGGATGCAGAGATTATTAAATATGTCAAAGATAAATACAAATTACTTATTGGAGATCGTACAGCAGAAGAAATCAAGATTACTATTGGAAGTGCTTATGAAGCAAGTGCTAATGATGTTATGGATGTAAGAGGGCGTGACTTAGTTACTGGATTACCTCATACAATTCAATTAAATGCAAGAGAAACACAAGAAGCTTTAGAAGAATGCTGTTTAACTATTTTACATGCAACTAAGCAAGTTTTAGAACAAACACCTCCAGAATTATCAGCTGATATTGTCAATAAAGGTATTTTCTTAACTGGTGGTGGAGCTTTGCTTCATAACTTAGATAAATATCTAGAAGATGGATTAGGAGTACCAGTCTTTGTTGCTGACAATGCCTTGGATTGTGTTGCTGAAGGTTGTGGAATTATGCTAGAAAATACACAGTATTTAAAATAATACTAAGAAGAGTAAGGAAATCCTTATTCTTTTTCTTTTTCTGTAAATTTTATGCCTTTTTTATTTATTTTGTTAAAATATGCAAAGGAGGTAATAACTATGAATAAAAAATTTTTCTTTTTTGATATAGATGGAACTTTGGCTGTTGGAACACCAGGAAAACAATATATTCCTGAATCTGCGAAAAGAGCTTTGAAAAAATTAGAAGAGCAAGGACATTTTATTGCAATTGCGACTGGAAGAAGCTATGCAATGGCATATGAGTATATGAAAGAATTAGGTTTTCACAATATGGTGAGTGATGGTGGTAATGGTATAACAATTGATGATCAGTTGATAGAAATAAAACCTTTAGACTATCAATTGTGTTTAGATCTGATTGATGAATGTAAGGAAAAGGGATTTATTTGGGCATTTTCGCCAGATAATGCAACAAGAAGATTAGCTCCTGATGACCGTTTTTATGATTTTACTCATGATGAATATATGGATACTGTTGTGAAAAAAGGTTTGGATCCAAGAGAGTATCCAGAAATTTATAAGGTATATGTTGCTTGTCTTGCGCCAATGGAAGAACAATTAGAAAGTTTAAAAAAATTACCTTGGTGTCGTTTTCATAAAGAATATTTATTTGTAGAACCAGGAGACAAGTCTGTTGGAATTAAAGCTATTGTTGATCATCTTGAAGGTTGCTATAAAGATGTTGTTGTTTTTGGTGATGAAAAGAATGATTTAAGCATGTTTATTGATGAATGGACAAGTATTGCAATGGGAAATGCAATTGATGAGTTAAAGGAAAAAGCAACATATGTTACAGATAATGCTGAAGATGATGGTATTTTAAAAGCGTGTCAACATTTTGGATGGATAGGTGAAGTATGAGAAAGATTATATTTTTTGATATAGATGGAACAATTTTTTCACATCAAAAAAGAAGTATTAGTGAAAAAGTAAGACAATCTATAAAGAAGGCGAAAGAAAAAGGATATTTATGTTTTATAGCAAGTGGTAGACCATATGGATATATTGCAGAAAATGTAAAAGCGATTGGATTTGATGGATATGTTTTAGCTAATGGAGCCAATATCAAATATCGTGAAGAAAACTTAGTCACAAGATACTTAAATGCTAAAGATGTTCAAGAATTATATATGAAAGTTCAAAAGAGAGATATTGAATATGTTTTTCAAACAACAGAGCTATGCTATTTAGATGAGTCTTTTTTGGATATATTAGATTTTTATAAAAGATTTAATATTGACTTTAAGAATTTCTGTTTTTCTTATCAATTAGAAGAAGTTATAGAAAAAACAATAAAAATGGAAATAAGAACTCATTGTATAGAAGATTACGAATATGCATTATCATGCTGTTCAAAGTTTTCTGTAGAAGAACATAGAGAAGACTTTGTTTTGGAAGTTTATGATCCTCATGTCTCCAAAGCAACAGGAATATTAGATGTATTGAAGCTATTAGATATTTCTATTGATAAGAGCTATTGTTTTGGGGATGGACCTAATGATATAGAAATGTTTCAGACAGTAGGGCATCCTTTTGCGATGGGAAATGCAATTGAAGCCATTAAAGAACTCGCAGAGGACATCTGTTTAAGTGTAGACGAAGATGGTGTGGCATATAAATTAGAAGAATTATTTCAAGAAAAAGGGCAGTAATGTCCTTTTTTTGTGTAAAAGAAAAAGTTGAATGTATCAACTTTTTCAAATATATTTTATTTTAAAATTTTAAAGTGTTGACCTGGTCTAATAAAGTCGAGAAGCATTAACTCTTCTGGCTTAATAGTTGCAACTAAATTTCTTTCACCATCATCTGGAATTTCTGTTAAAACAATTTCTAATTCTCCACGATAATGTTCTAAGTTATCATTAACAATTAAAACATCACCTCTTGTAAAGACCTTTTTACCTGGATTACGATAAGGAATTGATTGAGATTTAATTTTATGATCTGCACCATCATTGAAACCAAAATCTTGAACACTTTTTTGAGATTTAAATTTAATTCTAGGCATACTAGAACGTAACATAAATGAAGAATGGTCATATCTATCCCAATGAGGAGCAAAATCATACATAATCATTTTTTCGTTGTCAGTAATTCCTTCAACTTCATCTACTTTTATTTCAATAGCTTGATAGTTAACATTTGCTAAAGCTTCTAATTCAGCATCTGTAGCAGGATAGTTTCCAATTAAGATATCATCAACATCACCAGTTGCTAATAAATAACGTGCTTGTAAGTCAATTGGTAAACCTCTCATAATTTCTACAGTTGGTAAACCACAGAAAACTTTCCAAGGACCAATAGTATGTTCGTTATTACTTGATACAAATGCAGCAGTATGAAGATTTAATTCTTTCCAATAACGATTAAAGTCCATAAATAAATCAAAATCTAAACCTGTGTATCTTTCTGGAAAGAAGTTATGACACATAATGATTTGATCTTTATTTCCTCCATTATTGATTAATAATTCTACACCAGCATTCATACTTGCGTTAAACTCAATTTTGATATTGTAAGGATTACGTGTTAATTGAATATCTCCTTGAGTACCAAAATTTCCATCCATTCTAATAATATCCAATCCTAAGTCAGCAAAAGGTTTAAGATTATCAGGAGTCGCCCCAATAATTTCAAAAACAGCAGGATTTGTATCAGCAGCAACTTCAAATCCTAATTCATGAGCTTTTGCCATAAATTCCTTAAATTGAACCATGTATGTTTCTCTTTCTTCTTCAGGAATAGATAAGAAACATGTGAAAATTCTGCTATAACCTAACTTAGCAGCTTTTTCCATATAAGTGTATACCTCTTCCATAGGTGTTTTATCAGGGTATACAGAAATACCTAATTTGTGCATAATTTCATTGCTGATATATTTCTATAAATATATCATTTCCTCCTTTTCTATAATATTTTCGAAATCTCGTCATATCTATTATCATATAAATAAGTATGATTTTCAATAGTTGTTTCTATTTTTATACAATCTTATTCAATAATTTTTATGAATTATGTCAATAAGAAGAATATCAAATCAATATTTGATATAAATTCAAAATTATTTGTATTATAATAGAAAAAAGAAAGGGTGAAAGACATGAAGGCACTTGCTAGTGATATGGATGGAACATTGTTTTTTCATCATCAAAAAAATCATTTTAAAGAGGGAGATCTTCGTAAAATTAAAGAATTCCAAAAAGCTGGGCATTTGTTTGGTATATGTACAGGAAGACCATTGTATTCAGTTTTAAAAGATACAAAATCTATTATTGATTGTGATTTTTATATAACAACAAGTGGAGCAGTTATTTTGGATAAAGATTTGCAAGTTATTGAAGAACATTTGATAACATATGAAACAGTGTGTTATATTTATCAACGTTATAAGGATGTAGCAACAATACTTGTGCAAGTAGATCATCAATTATTTGCATTAACTCAGAATAATGAAAATATAGAATGTATAGAAATAAGTGTAATTGAGAAAGGAAAAATAGAAGGAGTTTCTCTTGTTTTTAAAACAGATAAAGAAGCTGCTTTGGTATGTCAACAGATTAATGAAGGGCATCTAGGACTCATTGGTCATCAAAATACGAATTCTATAGATATGACAAGTCCTCAGTGCTCTAAAGGAAAGGCTGTTCTTTCCATAAAGAAAATGAAAGACATTGAAACAATGGGAGCTATAGGTGATTCTTTTAATGATTTATCAATGATAGAGATTGCTGATTTAGGAATGACATTACAAACATCCCCACAAATGATTAAGGAAAAAGCAAAGCATGTTGTTGATTCAGTTGAACAAGGTTTAGATATATTGTTCAAAATATAGAGTATTTGACATTATTTTTTTTAGCTATATAATTAGATATAAAAAGAAAGGAGCTTTGATATGAGTTTAGATATTTGTTTATCATTTGTTGTGACATTTATAATCAGTTTAATACTTGTTCCTGCTATTGCAAAAATATCTAAAAGATTAGGTATCATTGCTCAAACGAATAATCGTACTATTCATAAAGGAATTATAGCAAGAACAGGTGGATATGCTATATATGTCAGTTTCCTTGTAGGAACAATGATATTTTTAAAGACTGACACACAAATCAATTCTATACTTATTGGAGGATTCATTATCTTTATAACAGGATTTTATGATGATATTCATGATTTATCACCTCGTTTAAAACTTTTAGGGCAGATTATTGCAGCGCTTGTTGTTATTTTTTATGGAGGTATTTCTTTAAAAGGATTTACTCTTCCATTTTTACCATCAAGTGTTTCTTATTTTACAGCTATTTGTATTACAATTTTATGGATTGTCGGAATTACAAATGCAGTGAATTTGATTGATGGATTAGATGGATTATGTAGTGGGATTTCTATTATTGTTCTTGTGACAATTTCATTAACATCGTTGACTTATGGAAGAACAGACATATCTTCACTGTCTTTATTACTTGCAGGAGCAGTTGGAGGTTTTTTGGTTTATAATTTTCATCCTGCTTCTATATTTTTAGGAGATTGTGGAGCATTGTTTCTAGGTTTTATGATAGCCGTCGTATCATTGCTTGGATTTGGTTATAAGAGTTCATCTTTTTTTACTTTAGGAGCACCTATTGTTGTTTTAATGGTTCCTATTATGGATACATTAATAGCAATTATTAGAAGAAAGGTTCATCATAAAAGTTTTAGTGAAGCTGATAAAGGACACTTACATCATAAGCTCATGTTTTCTTTAGAGTTAGGACAAACAAAAAGTGTATTAATTTTATATGGAGCAACAATATTATTCTCATTATGTTCTTATATATATATTTATGACAAAATTGTTGCGACTATTCTTTTCTTTATCATTATGTTATTTTTTGAAGTGTTTGTTGAAGCAACAAGCATGATAGATCGTAAATATAAACCTATTTTAACAATCATGAATATTTTCATAAAAAGTGAATACTTACCTTCTATAAAAGATACGAAACCATATAAAAGAATTGCTCAAAGAGCCAAAAAGAAATATGCAATTGTTTTTGCTGTTATTGTTGCAATTCTTTTCTCACTTGTTTTTATGATGAATAAAGAGGATGTTCCAAAAAAATCAAAAACACAAACAGTGACTTATCAAGAAGCTAAAAAAGAAACAAAGCTTATGAGTGATATTTATAATCAAATGGGAATAGCCATTGAAAGAAATAATCAGGAATCCTTAAGACAGTTGGTAAGTGCTTATTTTGTAGCGGATTATTACACATTGTCAAATAAAGAAAAGGATGAAATAGGAGGAGTTGACTATTTCTATAGTGAAAAGAAAGATGATTTTACTGTATATGCTAAAAGTGGATATTATAAAGAGGCAAATAGTTATATAGAGAATAAAACAAATCATCAAGTTGTTGTTGATTATAAAATAATATCTAATGGGACTTCTCATAAAGCTTTAGCAGAACTAGAGGATTATAGTTATTATGATGTGCAAATAGAATTGATTTTTGAAAGTGATAATGAGATTTTTAATGCAAGAGAACATGTTGTGACTGTAACCTTGATAGAAAAAGATCAGAGATTGAGTGTTGTTGCATTAGAAGAATAAATGATAATTAAGAATGATTATTTATTTTGAAATAGGTAATTATTCTTTTTATTACATTTATAATTGTCTAGACAATTTAAGATAAGCGTGATATACTTGTTGTCAAGGAGGGAGAATATAAGGAAAAAAGGACATAACTATCATATTGTTAAATTTATAAATGACAAACAATTAAAAATGATTATAATAGAGATTGTAAAAGTTTATCATATTTGTTGGTTAAAATGTTGAGAGAATATTTTATGAAATTGGAATTAGGTGTAAATCCTAAACTGTCCCGCAGCCGTGAAAGGGAGTCAAGGCATATATGTCACTGGGAAACTGGGAAGACGCTAAGACGAGGAACTTGAGTCGGAAGACAAGCCAACATCTTAGAATACACTTTACGATGCATAAAGTAGTTCTAGTATGAAACAGGGAAAGTTTTCTCTTGTTTTTCTAGACCTATCCAAAAGAGAGGAAGGAAAAAGATGAAAAAAATTTTTACGTATTTATTAGTTTGTTTATTATTAGTGATGAGTAGTACATCACAAGCTTTAGCATTAGAAACAACACAGTTAGATGATGCTTATAACAAAATTGTTGAATATTATCAGACTCATAAAGCTTTAGAAAGTCCTGATGATATTATTGCAGTTGAAGCATTAGGATTAGAAGTTGAAAAAGGGTATGAAATCCCTGATTTAGAATCACAGGATTTTGAGAGTCTTACATTAGGAGATTTATCTAAAACAGTGATTGCTTTGACATTAATTGGAAAAGATCCAGCGAATATCAAGAATAAGAATCTTATTGAGTTGTTAGAAAGTTATGTTTTAGAAAATGGTTCTATTAAAGATAGTTATGGAAGTACAACAGATATTTGGGTATTACTAGCATTAGAATCTGTTTCTTCAGATAAAGTTAAAATTGTTGCTGATCACTTATCAAATGATCTTAATGATGATGGTGGTTTTTGGTATGTTTATGGTGGAGATAAATTTTCTAGTGTAGATACAACAGGTTGGGGTGTAGAAGCATTAAGTATAGCTGGAAAAGATACATATCAATCAAGCATTCAAAAAGCTATTGATTATATAGCAACACAAAAAGCAGAAAATGGTGTTTATGGTTTTTCAGCAAATGCAGATACACAATCATGTGTATTAGAAGGATTATTTGCGTATGATACAAATCTTGTTTCACAAGAGGAGATAGATGTTTTATTATCATTCCAATTAGCAGATGGTTCATTTCAATCAGAAGTGTATGATGAAAATTGGAATCCAACAGGAGAATTTACTTTTAATGCTTATACAACTATGGAAGCTGCAAGATGCTTAGGAACATATAAAAATGGAAGTGTTGTGTTAAAAGCTCAAAAAGCATATGCTGATTTAAAAATATCACAACAACCAGTTCAAAATGATAAGAAAGAGGAAGAAGAAAAACAAGAGGAGAAAGAAATGAAAGAAGTGAAAGCTCCACAAACATTTGATAACAGTCAAGCCATTGTATACAGCTTTTTACTCTTAGTAAGTGGATCTCTTGTTGTGAAGGGAAGAAAGTCATTTGAATAAACAAGTCAAAAAGTATACAACACTATATGTTACAATTATTTTTATAGGAATTGGAATGTTAGGTTTCTTTCATTCTGATTCCTCTCAATCATATTCTTCTGATGTTGCTCATAAAAGTATTCTCACAATGGAAAAATCAGCAGAAAAAAAGGAGACAAGTCAACAAAAAGAAGAAACAAGTGATAAAGTATCACAACCACAAAAGCAACAATCATCAAATCAGCAACCACAAAGTCAACAGTCTCAACAATCTCAAAAAGAAGAAACCACAAGTGATGTTTCTTCTCTAATAGAAAAGAAAGAAGAAGTCACATTGACAATTCTAGGAATAAATAAAACTATAGGACAAGAGAATGTAGAAATAGAAGATGGGGATAGTGTCTTCTCTGTCTTAAAAAGATATACAACAAAACATCAAATAAGTATGAAAACAAGTGGTTATGGTTCTATGATTTATGTAAGAGGTATTGGAGATCTTGTTGAACATGAGCATGGTGCTGGGTCAGGCTGGGTTTATAAAGTCAATGGAGCTTCTCCAAATATAAGTGCAGGAAATTATGAGGTTTCTCAAGGAGATGTAATAGTATGGGAGTATATTTATAGTGAGTAAGAGTAAGGAAATCAGTCTGATTGGTATTTTAGCGGCTGTGAATATAGCTTCTCGAATTGCATTACAATCATTACCAAATATTAAACCAGTGACATCTCTTATTATTTTATCTGTTATTGTTTTTGGATTATCTTTTGGCATCAAGTTGACTTTTGTTACAACAATTGTTTCTAATATATATTTAGGAATGGGTATATGGACATTTTTTCAAATTTTTGCTTGGATTGTTATTTGTTTATTGACACAAGGTGTTGTTGATATTTTTCATAAAGTCAAAAAAGAACCACCATTATTATTTATGGCAGTCTTTAGTTTTTGTATGGGTTATGTTTTTGGCTTTATTGTTTCATTAGAACAATTTGTTGTTGGAGGAGTAGGGTTATTTATATCTTATTATAGTGTGGGAATTGCTTTTGATACAATGCACGCTATTGGTAATTTTGCATTTTACTTACTCTGTGCTCCATTTTTTATGAAATTATTCATCAAGGAAAAAGAACATTTTCTTTGATGTTTTTATTTATTCAATTTTTGAATAAGTGTATCTAATTGTTGACGAGAAATATGGAAACGATCACATAAATCGTTGATATAGTTATTCATCTCCTCAGGAGATTTGTTTTGCAGTTCTTGAGGATTTATTCCTAACATATTCATCATATTATTGATTTGATTCCATTTTGAAGAATCACCATGAGACATCATATCTTCATAATACTGTTTCATATTTTTAAAAAGATCATCATTGTTTTCTTCATGATTTTCTAGTTCTTCAAGAGCTTGATAAAGCTCATCAATTTCATCACTATCAAGTTCCAATTCTTCAAAAAAGTGAAGAACTTTTGGACACAATTGCTGTAATTCATAACGATAGTTTTCATCATCTAATTTTGAGATAATATCGAGTTCCTGATAAAATTCCTGAATTTGTTTTTGTTGAGTTGTATTTAAAGTAACATCTTCATATTCATCATTTTCAATATCATGAAGGATAAGAGGTGTATAATATGCTATTTTTTCATAAATATCGAACTGTAAGTCAATATCCATTTCTAATAATGATGAGAGTTGATTGATAAAAATATCTACATTGAAGTCTGAATTATCAAAGCGATGTATTTGTGTTGCTTTGATTTGGCCAATTGTTTGATAACGTTTTTTTTGTAAAGACAATGACTGAATTTGTGAAAAAGAGAAAGAACCAGCTTGTTGGAATTGATAATAAATTTTATCAGGAGTGATAATCATGCCTTGACTTCCATCCTGATTTTCACTTGTATCAATAAAGATGATAATATCAAAGATATGACTATCACCATATAAATAAATAGCATTTGAAATTTGATAAGGAAGTTGTTGAAAAGTATAGTATTGTTGAGGTTGAACAATTGAAGGAGTTATATATTTTAATAAGATATCTTTATGCATAAAATTCACCTTTCTTTTTTTGTATATGGTAACCTTTTTTTATGGAAATGTCTATAAAGAAAATTTTTATTGTTTTTTAATCATGATTGTGATATCATAGCTATGCGTGTATAAAAATATTGAGAAAAGGAGGTACTACAATGATTTTAAATGTATTATTAATGATTGTTTCAGTTGCTCTCATTATTGTCTGCCTATTACAAAGTGGTAAATCTGATGGTATCGTCAATGCCTTAACTGGTCAAAGTTCTAATCTTTTTGCTCATCAAAAAGAAAGAGGAGCTGATTTGGTACTTTCTAGATTAACTATAGGACTTGCGATAGCTTTCTTTGTTATTGCAATCTTAATTAGAATGGGTTAATAAATAGGGCACGATGTGTCCTGTTTTTATTTCTTTTGGGTAAAATAGAAAAGAGGTGAATGTATGGAAGAGAAAATATTAGAATTATTAAGTGATGAAAACTATAAAGAAAGAAAGATAGATGAACTTGCGAGATATTTTCAAAAAACTCAAACGCAAGATTATATTCAATTTATTAAATTTATCAATGAATTAGAAGATAAAGGAAAACTTGTGAGAAGTAAACATAATGATTATTATTTACCTTATCAATTAGATTATTATACAGGTGTTGTTGAATTAAATAAAAAGGGATTTGCTTTTGTTAAGGTTGATGAAGAAAGAGAATTCTATATTCATGAAACACGTTTGAAAGATGCTTATGATAAGGATATTGTTTTATTGCAGAAGATACCTTCAAGAGGACAAAGAGAAGAAGGAGAAGTGAAACGTGTTCTTGAAAGAGGAAAAACACGATATGTTGGTGAAGTTCGAAAAGGGAAAAAAGATTTTTATGTGCAGGTTGATGATGGAAAGTTTGTAAAGCCTATATTTGTTGATGGAGCACATACTCATGGAGCAATGCCTGGACATAAGGTTGTTGTAGAGATTAAAACATTCAAACCACAAATCAAAGGTGATATTGTGAAGATCATTGGACATGTCAATGATCCAGGAATGGATATTTTATCAATTGTTCATGAACATGATGTTGATATTGAATTTCCAAAAGATATTTATCAATCGCTTGAGAATATTCCTCAAGACCTTGATCCATCAGATATAAACAATAGAATTGATTTAAGAAATGAACTTATTGTGACGATTGATGGTGATGATGCAAAGGATTTGGACGATGCCATCTCATTAAAAAAATTAGACAATGGTCATTATCAATTAGGAGTTCATATCGCAGATGTATCTTATTATGTTGAAGAAGGATCACCATTAGATCAAGAAGCTATCAAAAGAGGAACATCTATTTATTTAGTAGATAGAGTGATTCCGATGTTACCACATCAATTATCTAATGGAATTTGTTCTTTGAATCCAAATGTGGATAGATATACAATCAGCTGTATCATGGAGATTGATTCTTTGGGAAATGTTGTTCAACATGATATTCTTCCTACTGTTATTCATTCTTCATATCGTATGACTTATAATAATGTGAATAAAATACTTGCAGGTGATTCTGCTTTACAGCAACAATATAAAGATGCTGTGCCTTTATTCTTTTTAATGCAAGAATTAGCTGATATACTCCGTCAAAAGAAAAAAGAAAGAGGAGCTATTGATTTTGATGTTAATGAAGCAAAAGTCATTGTTGATAAACAAGGAAATCCTTTGGATGTTGTCTTAAGAGAAAGAGGGGCATCAGATAAAATTATTGAAGAATTTATGTTGAAAGCCAATGAAACAGTTGCTCAGCATTTTAAATGGATGGATTTACCTTTTATTTATCGTGTTCATGAACACCCAAAACTCAAAAAATTACAACAGTTTATGACAATGGTGAAACCATTAGGATATACAATAAAAGGATCACTAGAAAATGTATATCCTCAAGAGCTAAGAAAGATTGTAGAACAATCACAAGGAACACAAGAACAAACAGTCATTTCAACTTTGTTATTGCGTTGCATGCAAAAGGCAAGATATGATGGAGAGTGCTTAGGACATTTTGGATTAGCATTAAAAGATTATTGCCACTTTACAAGCCCAATAAGGCGTCTTCCAGACCTTGTAATCCATAGAATAATTTCTTATATTATAACAGGCGAATTAACCGATAAAAAGCTAAATATGCTAGAAGAATATGTAGAAGAAGCAAGTTTGCAAGCAAGCACAACCGAAAGG
>CATOPA010000011.1 GCA_951801965.1 uncultured Erysipelotrichaceae bacterium
GAAGCTTTTAAGTGAAATAGGTGTTTGTCTTGTTTATCAGGATGATAAGTTATATTATTTATTGAATGATGGAACAATGGTTTATTATGATTTGGATAAGAAAGAATTACAAGATATAGCCACTGATGGATATAGATTTATAGGGTTAACAGGTCAATATCTTTTCTATTATAATACACAAGGACAAGTAGTAAGATATAATTTAAAGATAGAAAGTCCTAAGGTTATATATAATGGATATATAAATGAGGGATATATTATAGGTGATACTTTGGTTTTGAATTGTAGTCAGTATAATCAGCAAGATCAGCCTTATAAAATAATCATGGACAAAGACGGAAAGAATCAACAAAGACTTTTTAGTTTGCAAAATGGAGATTTTGTATAATGGTTATTGTTTTAATTACAGCAAGATATGCTAAGATTTTAGATTGGTTATGTCATGAGACTTATGAGGATATCTCCTCAATAGGAATTATTAAAAGAGATGGTCCTAAAGTTTATTTATATGTTGAAACTGATTTATCATTTCATCAGATCTGTCAACAATTCAAATCAGTTATCAAACGTCAAGGCGGTTTAATGTATGTATATGAGTTTTATAGTCTTTATCATGGAATGATTGATTATAATGCTTATTTGAGTGAAGAAATAAAAGATAATACAAAGTACTATCAATCTTCTAAAAAAGATATAACAGAAGCAGAAATAGAATTGTATAAGAAAAAACATTGAAAGTTATTTGAAACTTGATGTTTTTTCTTTTTTTAGAAAAAGCAATATATCAATTTTAGTCTTTTATTGTATGTATTCTGTGCTATAATAAAGCATATATTAAAAAGAGGGAAAAATATGTTAGTAAAAGAAATTATAGAAGCAACACATGGAAAGTTGCTGAGTGGTGATAAAGATTATGATGTAAAGAGATTTATACATGATAGTCGAGATATTCAAGAAAATGATATGTATATTCCACTTATTGGAGAAAGAGTAGATGGACATCAGTTTATTGAACAAGCTTTTGATAAAGGAGCAAGTACGATTATTACATCTGTTGAAGTGGATTATCCTCATAAAAATGTTATATTGGTAGAAGATACACAACAAGCATTAAAAGATATGGCAGAGTATTTAAGAGTTCATAGAAATATGAAAGTTGTTGGGATTACTGGAAGTGTTGGAAAAACCAGTACAAAGGATATGATATCTTCTGTTGTATCAATGAAATATAAAACCTTAAAAACTTTAGGGAATTTTAATAGTGTGATTGGACTGCCACTAACAATGTTAAGATATCAAGATGAAGAAGTCTTAGTGTTAGAAATGGGAATGAATCATTTGGGAGAGATTCATCAGTTGTCTATGGTTGCTAAACCAGATGTTGCAGTCATTACAAATGTAGGAACAGCACATATAGGTGAATTAGGTTCAAGAGAAAATATTTTAAAAGCGAAATTAGAAATTGTTGATGGAATGAATGAAGATGGTATTCTTATTGTGAATAATGATAATGACATGCTTCATTGTTTAAAACAGCAATCTTGTCAAGTTTTTCGTATAGGACTAAATAATGATAGTGATTTAATTATCAAAAATATAGATTTGAAAGAAGGAGAATCTTATTTTGATATAGTTCATCAAGGTTGTTTGTATTCTGTTCATGTTCCTGTTTCTGGTGAACACTTTGTTTATAATGCCTTGCTTTCGATTGCGGTAGGATTGTCATTAAATATTGATATTGAACAATGTATACAAGGTATTGAACAATTTGAATTGACAAAAAATCGAATGGATGTGATTTCTCTTAGTGATGACATTAAAGTGATTGATGGGAGTTATAATGCAAATTTAGATTCTATGAAGTCTAGTCTTGATGTTTTATCACAATATAGAGGAAGAAAGATAGCTATTTTTGCAGATATGCTAGAACTTGGTGAGTATGAACAATCTTTACATGAAAGTGTTGGAGAATATGTTGTTGAAAAGAATATTGATATTCTTTTATGTGTAGGTAAAGCAAGTCAATATATTGTAAAAAAAGCACAAAGCATGGGATTTGAACAAGCATATTGTTTTGAAGATAATTATTCTTTATGTCATTATTTAGATGAATTGGTTGAAAGCCATGATGTTCTTTTGATTAAAGGATCTAATGGAATGAATTTAAAAGAGGTTGTTGAATATTTGAAGGGGAGAAAGAAAATGAAAAAGTTATTAGTCATTTGTGGGGGACAATCTAGTGAACATATTGTATCAAGAATGTCTTGTACATCTGTTTTGAAAAATATTAATAAAGAAAAATATGAAATGACTTTAATTGGTATTGACTTAGATGGTTCATGTCATATTTTAAATCAAGATCAAGATGACTTATCACAAAAAACATGGTTATATTCTTCAAAAGAAGTTCATGATATTTTCACTTTAATCAAACAACATGATGTTGTTTTTCCAGTATTACATGGACTATATGGGGAAGATGGAACAATTCAGGGAATGCTAGAAATGACAGGGGTTCCTTATGTAGGTTGTCGTGTATTAGGGTCAAGTGTATCAATGGATAAAATTTATACAAAAAAAATTTTAGAGATGGCCAATATTCCTCAAGTGAAATCACTTTATATTAAAAAACGTTATGATAATCAATTGGTTGTTGTGGATGAAATGACTCAAGAATCTACAAATATTATTCAAGTGGTTAAAGAAAAATTAGGATTTCCTTGTTTTATTAAAGCGAGTCGTTCTGGTTCAAGTTTAGGATGTTATCGTTGTGATGAAGAAAAAGATTTAATGCGTTTATTACAAGAAGCATCAAAGTATGATCGTCATATTGTTGTTGAAGAATGTATTGACTGTATTGAACTTGAAACTGCTGTTTTAGGAAATGATGATCCTCTTGTTTCTCGTGTGGGACAAATCATGCCTCATGGAGAATTTTATACATTTGAATCTAAGTATGAAGATGAAGAAAGCAAAACTTGTATTCCTGCTCTTGTTGATGCAGATATCCAAGAAAGGATAAGAGAGTATGCTTTAAGAGCATTTAAAGCAGTTGATGGACATGGTTTAAGTCGTGTGGATTTCTTTTTAGATAAAAAAACAGGAAAAGTTTATTTGAATGAAATCAATACAATGCCTGGATTTACAAAGATTTCAATGTACCCTCAACTCATGGCAGATTATGGTATCAGCTATACAGAATTGATTGATCAATTAATTGAATTTGCATTTGAAAAATAGACTCACAGTTTGTGAGTCTATTTTATATCTATTAAACGATAAGGATCAATATCAAATTGTCCATCTTGATGGATAGTAATAAGAGTTCCACCTCTTTGTTTTGTATCTTTTTCTATACCAGGCATAGCTAAGTAATCAATACTATAACCATATGTTAAACGAATACCTTCATATTCTAACGAAAGATTATTGTAATGATCATGTCCACAAAACATCGCCTTTGTGCTTTTTAACTCTTTAGCGGTATCAAACAATCGACTTGGATAGTTTGAAGCACAAATTTTATCAATCATTGTTTCACCAATTTCACCATAATAATATTGAACCTCTTCACTTTTTTGCTCATAAAGTTCATAAGCTTCTCTATATTCTTGTAATGGAATATGGAAAAATAACATAGAAGGAATAGTATGTCCTTCATCTTGTGAGAGTTGTTTCACTTTCTTTTTATACCATTCTACTTGATCATCATGAATATAATCATATTCATTGATTTTTCCACCATCAATATAATCATTAGAATCCATAAGGAAAAGTGCTTGCATTAATTGTCCACTTTGATGTCTGATTTCAATAAGCTGATGGCTTCTTCCATAGATATCTGGTTGAATATATGGATAAAGGAGATTTTGTGAACTTCGATATGATAATGATTTTAAAAGATCATCAAATTGTTCATCTGTAATCACAGACATAGCTTCAGTATCATGATTACCATAAGTAAAAGCCCAAGGGATACCCATGTTTCTCATAAAGGATGCAAATTGCATAACAGGGGCACGATTATTGAGAGAGAAAGACATAATTCCCATAGGGAAAACCAAATCTCCAGTCACAATGACAAGATCAGGTTCGGTTGCTCTTATAAGTTTTTCACATGCCTTTAATGCTTTGATATCTTTTGAAAAAGAAAGAATACTTCCACCCAAATGAATATCTGTTAATTGTAAAATTTTAAAATCATCTTTATTTGTTGTTATTGTATAGACTCCATTTTCATCATTATAATTAATCTGATCTTCTTCTCTTTGAATCTTAGATAAAGTGTTGATATAAGGTTGTGTCATATATATATCTAAAGACATAATTTGATAAATAGAAAAAACAAATACAGATATAGAGATAATCAAACATCTTTTGATATTCAATCTTATATTTTGAAAAACAAATTGTTTTCTATAAAGTAAATTATGAATAAGTAAACTGATAAAATAAATAATAAGTATAACTATAAAAACGTTAAAAATATATGAAACAACATTTTTTAATAAGAAGAGAAGAATAATCATGAGAGTCCAAAAACATCCAGAGTATAAAAGGACTTTCTTTAAATGAATAAGAAATTCATTATTTTTTTCTTTTGGAAAGAAAAAGGCAAAAAGATGACGGAATCTTATGTTTTTTAATGTTAAAAAGAGACAGAGTTCTATAAGGGTTGAATGATAGAACAATTGTTGAAAAATATCATAGGCAGTATATGAAGATGCTATGATAGAGTAAGTTAAAGTGAAAAACAAACTCGCTAAAAAAGCAGAGTTTATAAAAAACATATTTATTTCTTTTTTGACATATTTATCATGAAGAGATTCAATGAGTTGTCTTCCTTCTTGATCACAACATATTTGATGAATAATATGAGAGTGTGCTATTCTTTTCTTTTTTACATAACGTATTAATTTAATAATAACAGACGCATAAATAACAAAGAAAAGTATTGAAGAAAGCTGAAAAGAGAGAAGATAGCTAAAAATAATAGAAACGAAACTAGCATCAAGTAATGTTTCTAATAAAATATACTTTCTTTGTTTCTTTAAAAGAGATTGAATATCTTTTTTATGAAGAATTGATTGATGAAATAAAAATGTAGATATCTCTTCCTCACTATACCCTGCTTTAAGACATGCAAGTTCTAATGTTTGAGTTTGTTCAGCAAGTAATTGAAGATCATTGAGTGTATGATTTTTAATATCATCTTGAAACTGAGATTCTAATTGATGTTGTATATGTAATTTCACTTCTTCAGATTTTTTTGAAAAAGGAATATTTTCAAAAAGTGTGTCTATGATTTTTTTAATAATGTCTTTCATATATAGTACCCTTTCTATTTTATAAATTATTATAGGAATAAATCTTTTATTGTCAAGAATACAAGTATGAATATGAAAACTGTAAGATATTGAGACCATTTTTAAATTTTCAAAAAATGTTAGTTATTCTTGTATATTTATTGTGGCGTTCAATTCATGAATTTGATATAATTTATTTAGAGGTGAAAAAAATGGATTATAATACAAATTATGAAAGATGGTTAAATCATCCTGCTGTTGATGAAGCCACAAAATTAGAATTACAAAGTATGGGAGAAAAGGAAAAGGAAGATGCTTTCTATACGAACTTAGAATTTGGTACTGCTGGTATGAGAGGAATTCTAGGTACTGGAACAAATCGTATGAACATTTATACTGTAAGAAAAGCAAATGTAGGTTTTGCAAAATATGTTCTTGGATTAGAAAATAGTAAAGAAAGAGGAATTGCTATTGGATATGACAATAGACACATGTCTTATCGTTTTGCGATTGAAAGCGCTAAAGTTTTAGCAACTTTTGGAATTAAATCTTATATTTTTGAAAGTTTAAGACCAACACCAGAATTATCTTTTGCTGTAAGATATTTAAAATGTGCTGGAGGTATTATGATTACAGCATCACATAACCCAAAGGAATATAATGGATATAAAGTTTATGATGATACTGGATGTCAGTTGATTCCTGAATGGGGAGATATTGTTGTCAAGAATGTTAATGAAGTAGAAGATGAACTTGGTATTCAAGTATGTAGTGATGAAGAAGCTTATCCATATATGACTTGGATTGGTGAAGAAGTGGATGAAGCATATTATAAAGAAGTGATGGGTATTGAAATTAATCCAGGTATGGATAAGAGTGGATTTAAAATTGTTTTCTCACCACAACATGGAACAAGCAATATTCCAGTAAGACAATGCTTAGGTCGTTTAGGATATGATGTTGTTCCAGTTTTAGCACAATGTGCACCAGATCCTGATTATTCAAATACAAAATCTCCAAATCCTGAGATTGATGTAGCTTATGAACTTGCTATTAAAAAAGCTAAAGAAGTTGATGCAGATGTTGTTGTTATTTGTGACCCTGATGGAGATAGATTAGGTGTTGTTGCAAAACATGATGGTGAATATGTATTAATGAGTGGAAATCAATCTGCTGCTGTTTACTTAGAATATATTTTAAGTCAAATGAAAGAAAAAGGAACATTACCTTCTAATGCAGTGATGTATAACACAATTGTGACTTCTGATTTAGGAGAGTTAGTTGCAAGAAGCTATGGTGTTGATGTTGAAAAGACTTTAACAGGATTTAAGTTTATTGGTGATAAGATTAGAAAATATGAAAAGACTGGAGAAAAACAATTTGTCTTTGGATATGAAGAATCTTATGGTTGTGTAGTTAAAGATTTTGTAAGAGATAAAGATGCTGTTCAAGCTGTATTGACTGCTGCAGAAGCTGGAAATTACTATAAGAAACAAGGTAAAGATTTGGTTGATGTTTTAAATGAATTATATGCAAAACATGGTACATTTAAAGAATCACAAATTGCTTTATCTAAAGCAGGAGCTGCAGGAGCTGCAAGAATTAAAGAAATCATGGATAACTTGCGTAAAGATGCACCAGCACAAATTGGTGGTGTCAAAGTTGTTGCTGTAGAAGACTATGGAACAAGTGTACGTAGTGAAAATGGTGTTGAAACAACAATTGATTTACCAAAATCTAATGTTTTAAAATATTATTTAGAAGATGGTTCTTGGATTGCTGCTAGACCTAGTGGAACTGAACCAAAATGTAAATTCTATTTCTCTATTAAGGGAGTAGATGCTTCAGATGCTGCAAGCAAGACAGAAGTTTTCCAAAAAGATATGATGAATATTATTGGTGAATAGTTAATAATTTTAGTAGATAAGATGTAACAATGATATGTTGCATCTTTTTTTGCTGATAAAATAAGTGAGGAGCATTGAATATAATATTGCTTAGTTAATGTCAAGGTTGGATTGATTCTTAAAGAATAATCCAACCATTTTTTACGTTCGTTGCTTTGATAAACAAAAATTATCATATTTATGGTATGATAAATATGAAAAAGGAAGGAGGAATGATTAACATGGGGCTGTAAATAAAGAGGTTCATGTCATGATTGAAAGGATGAAGAAATCTAAGAATAATCATTCATCTTACAATTAATAGAATCTTTAACAAAAGTTGAAAAGAATAAGAAAGGGTATCGTTTAGATATAAAGGGAAATGGTTATGAAAAATAAAGTGATTCCATTTATTGGATTGATTATTGTTGTTGCTTTTATACCTGATTTAGTGGTCATGTTACCAAATGATAAAATTATGCGTATACTTTCTAATGAAATATTGTACTTTGCTTATTATTTCTTGAGAATTTTATTTGTAGAGATAGCAGTTATGTGGGGATTTTATAGGATCTTTCTTGTTGAGAAAAAATAATATATAGTAAAAGTTGATCCATAACAATCAATTTCATAGATTACAATGGAGTTTTATTAAGAACTGTGGTATTTCAAGGGGCAACCACTTTCACATAGGCTTTTTAATAAAAAAATAATGAAATGAAAGGGTGGTATTATGATTTTTTATGGAACTCTTATAGGAATTTTGATATATATTGCAGTTCAATTGCACCATATTAAAATGCTATTAAAAAAAGATAATTCTATCGAGAATAATAAAGAATTATAAAAGATGTTTTGATGATAAAATTTTTGAGGGGGGTATTGAAAATAATAACAAACTTTATACCAAAGTCATATAGGATTGGGATTTTCAGTATCTTCAGTTGATGCTTTAAAATGGCGAAAAGCCGTTGATGTCAATTAAGTACAGGAAGGAATGTTCTATGAAAAAAACTATCTTCTATTTTATGATTTTACTTCTTATTTCAATTGTTGTATGGTATCCTATCAGAGCAGTAATAGAATTGGATACAATTTGGATTATGATTATTTTATTTATGAACTTTAAATCAAGTATACAAAATAAATAATTATTAATTTGCTTTTTCCCTTCGTACTGCCCTAGGTATTATTCTACATAGAGCAGTTTGAGTTTAAATGAAAATATTATTGGACTACGATTAGTTGTAGTCCTTTTCTTGTGTTAAAATTTGTTATTGAATAAACTTTGATGTTTGATACAATGATATAGAGGAGTATTTTATATTGAAACTCTACCAAATATTAATAATGTTCATTTTATAAATGGAATATTCTTAATAAAGAAGAAATTTATTCATTAATATTTAAATGAATTATCATTCAATTCATAACATATTTTATACTTTCCATTTTTCTCTATAAAATCTATGAAACCATCATTTATGCAATCTTATTTATATTCCTTAGACAATATATATCATGAGAATACTTTTAAGGTGAGGAAAAGAAATATTATAATATATGTGTAATAAGTATAGGAGGGATAAAAATGAAAATAGCAATCATAGATGATCAAAAAGAAATGATAGAAATGATCTATAATAAAATTAAAGAATTAAAGTATGAGTTCTATAAATATACAAGTGTCTATGATATGGAACAATCCCAAACAAACTTTGATTTACTATTATTAGACATTGATATGCCAGATTGTAATGGTTTGGAATATGCTAATCAACATAAAGATAAGAATATTATCTTTGTTACAAGTTTATCATCTTATATGAAAGAGTCATTTGGTAGCAATATTTATGGCTTTATCGAGAAAACAGATGAAGATGAAAGATATCATAGAGTTATAAAAAATGCAGTACAAGAGATTCTTGATGAGAAATATATTTCATTAAAAGTAAAAGAGATTTATCAAGAATTTCGTTTAAAAGATATAGTTTATATTCAAAGTATTAGACCTAGAACTATATCATTTGTCTATAATAAGTCAATATATACACTTTATGGATATACATTAAAGAAATTAGAACCACAATTATTAAATCAATTTATTTATATTGATCGTGGAACACTTGTGAACAAAAATAAGATGATTCAAATAATTGGAGATAAGCTCTTTTTAAAAGGCATACCTCAATCATTTACTATAAGTGTAAGAAGAAAACAAGAAGTGATACAGTGCTTAAAACAATCAAGGGAGTATATTTTATATGAATGAGCTTTTAGAATACTTTTATTGCTTTCTTTGTGTTATCTCAATCACTTTTTGTTTATATAAATATCTTGATAGAAAACCAAGTCAGTTAGAACTTGTTTCATTCTTATTGTTTTATGGTTTTGTTAATTATATTGTTACTGGAAAAATACAGTTAGATATTCAGTATAAGATATTTATGAACACTTTTTCAATGATTATTGATTATCTTTGCATATGTTTGTTAAATAGAAAAATAAAAGCACATCTTTTTTTCTATGTAACTATTTATCTTACAATTTATATTCAAGTGATAATATTACTAACATATTTTTTAAGTTATATAGATGGATTCAATATGCTAGTAGTTTATAGCCATCCGATTATAAGATTTATTTTTGTCATTTTATTTAACGCTATAACAATTATTATTTATAAGGGTTTAGAAAAAAAGGCAGTATTGCCAAATAATGAAACAACAAAAAATAATTATACTATATTGTGCATTATAAACTTAATAGTATTATTCGTTATGACTGTCTTTCAATGGATTAATGAATTAAGTCAATCCAATATATATATGCATTTGACTTCATCAGCATTTGTTGTTTTATGGTTTGTTTTAATTTATGTGTTAAATCGATCTTTTCAATTATCTGAAAATAAAGAAAATCAGTTAGTTATTCAATCAATTTACTCAAATATTGAACAATATATACGTCAATATAAACAAGAAGAGGAACAAATTAGAAAAATAAGACATGATATTAAGAATCATTTTATAATTATCAAGAATTTAAGTGAAGATGAAAATATTCATCAATATATTGATGAAATATATCCAAAATTAGAGAATATGCAAGTTTTATCTCAAAGAATAACAGGAAATCTCTATGTTGATACAATTCTTAATTCAAAGAAGAATGAATATCCAAATATCACAATGGCATATCATTGCAATATTGAAGGACTAAATATGAATTCTTTGGATTTGAGTGTTCTATTGTTTAATCTTATTGATAATGCTTGTCAGGCGTCTTGTAAGGTTAATGGTTATGTTCATTTAATGATGAAATATGATGGTGAACATTTATTTATTGATATTGAAAATAGTAGTCAAGAAAAAATAAATTTCATATCAAAAAAAGGAGCAGGACATGGATATGGAATGAAAATCATAAATGAGATTGTTGAAAAGTATCATGGTACAATTGAATATGAAGTATTAGATTGTTTAGTTAATGTTAAGGTTGGGTTGATTCTTAAAGAATAATCCAACCATTTTTTAACGTTCGTTGCGCGAAAATCGACGTTCGTTGCTTTGATAAACAAAAATTATCATATGTATGGTATGATAAATATGAAAAAGGAAGGAGGAATGATTAAAATGGTGCTTATAAAAAAAGTGGCTCGTATCATGATTGAAAGGGTGAAAGAAACTAACTATAATTGTTCACCTGCTGGTTTTTATAAACCTAAAAAATTATTTAAGAAAGATTAAAAAGGAAATAGAAAATGTTATTTTGAATAATAAGTATGAATATTTTCTATAGTTAAATCTTAAATAGTTATGTGCTTGGATGAAGTACGGAAATTAAAAAAAGAAAGAAAAAAGGTATCAGTTGATACAGAAAGGAGAAAGACGAAATGAAAAAATATTTAGTAAGTTTTATTTGTGGTTCGTTAATTATTGGAACAGTATTTATATCATGTAAATCGGTTAAGGCTGATAAAACAAATGAAAGACAATGTGATTCTCTGCTTTATCGATATGCTGATGATCCGTTTGTAGCTGAAGCAATTGATGAAATGGAAAAAAATGCGATAGAATTTAAATCTGAAAATTATTATATGCGACAAATTTCGGATAATGAAGATAGTATAGTAGATCCTCAAGTATATTCAAAAGAAGAATATAATCAAATACAAAATGAAGAAAATATTTCTACATTTTCATTAAAGCCTGGAAAAAATCCTACTGTAAAAAATAGTTGGATAAAACTCACTTTGGAAGCCTATAAACAATCAAACGACTATTATACTTTTACTTTACACTATGATTGGATAGATCCTCCAAATTTAAGATTTTCTGATGTTATTGCCTTAGGACATGATTCAAATTTTTCTTTTGACACAACATCAATGAAAAGTTATCATAAGCATTATGGATATAATAACCAGTCTAGTTCTTTTTCATACACATACAGTAAAAATTATCCTGATAATTTATATGCAAAAGATTATTATCTAGCAGCAAAATTTAAATTAGATTCTAATCCGTTGTATGGCTTAGATAGATATAGTGGTTATATACAAGCAAAAGGAAGATTTACTAACAGTTCAACTTCTTCAGGTACACTTAGTTTTTTATATGGACATTCACAGCTGAGTTTAGGGTGGAGTTTATCTAGTGCAATTTCTAAATCTGGAGAATGTAGCTTAAGCTTTAGTCCACATATTTTTGCAAATATAGATCAATTCCAACATCAGGATGAATTTATTAGATAGAGGTGATATATATGTATGTTTATCTCATGTTATGGTCTATTTATTTTGCAATAATGGCATTTGCTTTTTATGATTATGCATTTTGGATTATACAGCCATCTTTTGCATTAGCATTAGCATCTCTCATAAGCTATATTCGTTCTAAAAAGAAACAACAATAGCTATTTAAAAAAAGATGGGATTGATTCTTAAAGAATAATTCAACCATGTCATGATTGAAAGGGTGAAGAAATCTAAGAATAATCATTCATCTTACAATTAATAGAATCTTTAATAAAAGTTGAAAAGAATAAGAAAGGGTATCGTTTAGATATAAAAGGAAATGGTTATGAAAAATAAAGTAGTTCCATTTATTGGATTGATTATTGTTATTGCCTTTATACCTGATTTAGTGATGATGTTACCAGAATGTGGTAGAGTCCAGAGAATTGTTGATCCACTATTGTGGTTTGCTTATTATTTCTTGAGAATTTTATTTGTAGAGATAGCAGTTATGTGGGGATTTTATAGAATTTTTCTTGTTGAGAAAAAATAATGGATAGTAAAGATAAGGTGCAACAATAATAATGTTGCATCTTTTCGTTGTATAAGTGTTTAATGTAGGGATGTTTAAAAATGTTCATTTTTTATTCTTGTTGAATAATTTGTTTATTAATGTATAATAAAAATGGGTGATGTTATAGATGATAGCAAGTGAAAGAGTACAAAGAATTGTTGAAATAACTAATGAAAAAGGATTTGTTTCAACAAAAGAGTTATCACAAATATTAAATGTTACAGAAATGACAATTCGAAGAGATTGTGAATATTTAGAAAATTAGGAATTACTTATTAAGGTTCATGGTGGAACAAAGAGTATTAACCAAAACCTTATTCTTTCTCCTCAAGATGAAAAGAAAAAGAGTGAAAGAAAAGATATTCATAATGTTGAAAAAGAGAAAATTTGTCAAAAAGCAGCTTCATTTGTTAAAGATGGAGATTGTGTTTTTCTTGATGGTGGAACGAGTCTTGTTCCAATGATAAAATATTTAAAAGGAAAAAATTAAAATTGTGACACATAGTCATTTAAATGTTAGTGAGTTTAATGATTCAGTTGCAGAGTTATTTGTTATTGGAGGAAAATATGATATGAATATTGTTCCTCTTATTTATAAGAGTGGACAAATAGAATTTTCTAAATATCTTTATAAAATATTATAGATATACATGATGCCAAAAATGAATAAAAAAGAAGTATAAAAAATCAGACTATTGAATTATCAATAGTCTGCTTCTTTTTAATACATACTTGGCATTTGAGGAGTAGGATTATCTTCTTTAATTTGTGCTACACCAGCTTCTGTTGTAATAAATAGAGCAGAAATACTTGCAGCATTTAATAATGCACTTCTTGTGACTTTTGTTGGATCAATGATACCTTCTTCAAACATAGATACCCATTGACCTTTCTTTGCATCAAAACCAAGACCATTTTGAACTTTCATTTGCTGTTCAACAATTTCATCACCATTAAATCCAGCATTTTCAGCAATTTGATTCATTGGTGCAAGTAAAGCATCTAAAACAACTTTGATTCCTTTTTGAACATCACCATTTTCATTCTTTAATGAATCTTTTAATGCTGTATAGGCATTGACAAGTGTTGTTCCTCCACCCATCACAATTCCTTCACTAACAGCAGCTTTTGTTGCATTTAAAGCATCTTCAATACGCAGTTTCTTTTCTTTTAATTCAGATTCAGTTGCTCCACCAACTTTAATAATAGCAACACCATGACTTAATTTACCAAGCCTTTGTGCAAGATTCTTTTTATCATATTCATTTTTTGTGTTTTCGATTTGTTTAGAAATTTCATGGATCCTTTCATCAATAGCTTCTTTAAGACCAGCTCCACCAATCATTGTTGTATGATCTTTTGTAATATGAACCTTTTTCGCTTGACCTAAATCAGATAATTGAATATCTTTTAAATTCATATTTAAATCTTTATTATAGAATGTTGCTTGAGTTAAAATAGCAATATCTTGTAAAGTGTCTTTTTGATTATCTCCAAATCCAGGTGCTTTGGTTGCGACAACATTAAATGTACCACGAAGTTTATTCACAACAAGAGTAGAAATCACTTCTTGTTCAAAATCATCAGCAATCAATAATAATGGTTTGTGAGATTGCATGACTTGTTCTAGAATTGGTAATATTTCTTGAATTGTGTTGATTTTTTGATCAGTAATTAATATATAAGGATTATCAAGCTCAATAGTCATCTTTTCACGATCACTGACCATATAAGGAGAAACATAACCCTTATCATATTGCATACCTTCAGCAACCTCTAATTCTGTATCAAAACTATTTGATTCATCAACACTGATAACACCACCACGACCAACTTTTTCCATAGCATCAGCAATATATGCTCCTATTTCTTTATCTCCAGAAGAAATTGTTGCAACATTGGCTATATCTTCACTTGTTTCAATTTTCTGTGACTTGTCTAATATATATTGAGCAACTTCCTTGCTGGCAAGTTGAATACCTTCTTTCATCAAAACAGGATTTGCTCCTTTTTCTACTGCTTTTAATCCATTTTGAATCATGTTTTGTGCAAGGATTGTTGCTGTTGTTGTTCCATCTCCAGCGACATCATTTGTTTTATTGGCAACTTCATAAACAAGTTTTGCTCCCATGTTTTCAAACTTATCTTCTAATTCAATTTCTTTAGCAATACTCACACCATCATTCGTAATTAAAGGAGAAGCAAAACCTGTATCTAAGACAACATTTCTTCCTTTAGGACCAATTGTTACCTTAACTGCATCTGCTAAAGTATTGACACCTTTTAACATTGCGTCTCTGACATCTTTTGAAAAACGTATTTCTTTACTCATTGTTCTTTCCTCCTATTCAATAATAGCAATAATATCTTTTTCTTCTAAGATAATGTATTCATCATCATGATCTTCAAACTTTGTTCCAGAATACTCCTTAAAAATTACTTTCATTCCTTCTTTTAAATCTTCATCGCATTTTGATCCCACAGCAACAACAATGGCTTGATTCCCTGCTTGTTTTTGAGGACTTGTTAATATAATTCCACTCGCTGTTGTTGTTTCAGCTTTTTCCTTTTTTAAAATAACATTTTTTTGTAATGGTTTTAACATATATTTTCCTCCTTCTTAGCACTTGTTACTATCAAGTGCTAACACTGTTTATTATAGTCTATTATATGAACTGAACATGAATTTTTTAGCACTTCGACATTTAAAGTGCTAAAAATATAAATTTCTTTTCTTGCACATTACACAAATATTACAAAAGTGTATAATAAAATAAAAATGTGGAGGTGAGCAGTGTGTACCAAATATTACTTATAGAAGATGATCAAGACATTAGACATATCATCACACAATATTTTCATAAAAGAGATATGAATGTGGTAGAGGCAAGTGATGGATATACAGGACTTGAAAAAATGAATGAACAGATTGATCTTGTTTTATTAGACATTATGATGAATGGAATTGATGGGTATGAAGTGTGTTTTCAAATTCGTTTGAAATATCAATGCCCTATCATTTTTATTAGTGCTTTAGGCGAAGAAGAAAGTCAGTTAAAGGCATTTGAATATGGTGGCGATGATTTTATTGCAAAACCTTTCTTACCTTCTGTTCTTTATGCAAAATGTTTAGCAATGTGTAAAAGACAATCACAAGTTCAAAAGGATATTCAAACCTTTCATCATCTCACAATAGATTACACAAATCATCAAGTCTATTTAGATTCATATGAAATGATATTGACACATAAAGAATATCTTTTACTAGAATATTTCACAAAAAATGCTTACCAGCTTTTATCAAGAGAACAGATTTTAAATGCTTTGTGGGGATATGATTATTATGGGGATGGAAGAGCTGTAGATACTTATGTGAAGAAATTAAGAAAAAAGCTAGGTATTTATCAATATTATATTCAAACAGTTTTTAAAGAAGGATATACATTTAAGGATGGTGAAAATAATGAAACATAAGTTGAGTGTAAAGATTTTTGCTATTTTAATGATTGCTTTTATTGCTGTTTTGTATATTTCAGCAACTGTGAGCTTTAGAACTCAAAAGAATATGCTTTGTGAAAATATAAGAGAAAGGTATAATCTTAATGAAGTGAGTCATCAAATCTGTGAATTGTATAAAAAATATGGTTTGGATGAAACAATTTCTGATCAAGAGGCTTTAGACATTATTCATACATCGGAATTTAGAAAAGATTTTCAAAAAATCTGTCCAGGATATTGTAATTATTTATTTGTTTCTTACCATGATTTGAAAAATAATATCAATCGTATTGAGGAATATACACTAGGAAAAGATTATCTTGATGATTATGTTAATGTTTATAATAGTGATATTAATCAAACAGAAACAATTTCTATTCAAGATTTAAAGAAGGAAGATAAAGAGAAATTATTGCTTTTATTAGAAAAGCAAAATACCGCTAAGGAGTATAATGAAGATGATATTGTTTTTATCAAATATCAAATCATTAATCAGCAATTGGTTTATTTTGAATGTAAAGACATACTTTATGGACAAAGACCACAACAATATAAAGAAGGAGAAATAACGAATTTTTGTATATTAGAGCATTTGAAAGTAGCAGATTTCATTCATTGGGGATATTGGGGATCAACTGTGGTAGATTTAAAAGAAATGAAGAATTATACTCTGCAAGCTAGTAGAAGTCATAGGTTCGTAGCATCGGGTGGCTATTCAAGCTTTTGGGTTCAAAAAGATCAACATACTTATTTTTTTACACAGATTGCTATGTTTAATGAGAATACAAATATTCAGTTTAATGTTGCTAATGTTGTTGATAATATAGATCAATATGTTATGAAGATTTATTTTGAAGAAAATATGCATCTTTATATAGGTACATTTGTTATTGCAATTTTTATCTCAATATTGCTTTCATATATGATTTCTAAACCTATCAAGAAAATAGAAAAGGTTGCATTAAAAATTGCTCATCAAGATTTTAATGAAGAAATAAAAATCAAGTCAAAAGATGAAATAGGCAGTCTTGCAATGAGTATTGATATGATGAGAAAGCAACTTAAGGACACAATTTCTCAATTAGAACAAGAGATAGAAAAAGTAAAGAAACTAGAATCTTTAAGAAAGGATTTTATAAATCAGTTTACTCATGAAATGAAAACACCACTAGGTATTATTAACGGATATAATGAATTGATTGAGGAAACAGAAAATACAGAGGAAGTACAAAAATACTTAAATATTATTCATAGAGAAACAGAAAGAATTAATCAATTAATTCTTTCTATGCTAAGCCTTTCACGATTAGAATCAAGAAAGGTAGAGTTAAAGAAAGAGGATTTTGATTTAGAAGATCTTGTAACAGAGGTTATAGATGAATATGAGGTCTTATTGATGAAGAAAAATATTCAAATACAAGTCAAAACTGATATATCACAAATCTATGCTGATCAACAGCTTATTAAAACAGTTGTTCATAATTTTTTATCTAATGCTATTAAACATACATTTGAAAATGGGCATATTATAGTGACAATCAATCATGGTTTATCTATTTATAATGAGGGTCATTTAATACAAGATGGACATTTTGAAGATATTTGGTACACTTTTGTGACTCATGATCAAAAAGGTAGTGGTTTAGGTCTTGCTATTTGTCGTTCTATTTTAGAACTTCATGAATTTGACTATGGTGTCAAAAATAAAGAAAGGGGTGTAGAATTTTATTTTTATAGTGTTTGATTTTATAAGAAAAGGATTGAATGATATGATTATATTTAATGACTTGCTTTTAAGAATTGAGTTTTCATTGGTTTGTTGATGACTATATTGGTTTTTGTCAAAACAAAAAGATGGGAATGTTGCTGATATTGAAAAAGTTTTCTTAAAAGATAAAAAGTGATGTTGCGATAAAAAGAACATTGTTATATAATAAGGGCGATGAAAAGATGTTTCAATCATTTGTTTTGAAACATTTTTATTATTTACAAGAAGGAGGAGTAGAATGAATAATAATATTGATTTATTTGAGAATAAACCTGTTCCACGTGCTATTGCAACACTTGCTATACCAACAATATTGAGTTCTTTGGTTATGGTTATTTATAATTTAGCAGATACATACTTTGTTGGGATGTTAAATGATCCTATTCAAAATGCTGCAGTCACATTTGTAGCACCTGTGCTATTAGCTTTTAATGCTGTGAATAATTTATTTGGTGTTGGAAGTTCAAGTTTAATGAGTCGTTCATTAGGTTTAAAAGATTATAAGATGGTGAAGAAAACTTCTGCAATTGGTTTTTATTGTACATTATTTTTTGCAACTTTGATTTCAGTAGTGTGTTTTGTCTTTTATAAACCATTAATTGCTATGTTAGGTTCTGATACTTCTACATTCCAAGCAACTTATGATTATATGTTGTGGACAGTTATGCTTGGAGCTGTTCCAGCTATCTTAAATGTTGTTTTGGCTTATATGGTACGTTCTGAGGGGGCTTCTTTACATGCGAGTATAGGAACAATGTCAGGATGTTTCTTAAATATTATTTTAGATCCTATTTTTATTCTTCCTCAGGGATTAAATATGGGAGCTGCTGGTGCAGGATGTGCAACATTTATTTCAAATTGTGTAGCATGTATTTATTTCTTTGTTTTATTAAAAGTGAAAAAAGGCAATACATTTATCTCTTTAAGTCCAAAGTTATTTAGTTTAGATCACAAGGTTTTAACATCTATTTTTGCTGTTGGAGTTCCTGCAAGTATACAGAACTTATTAAATGTAACTGGAATGACAATTTTAAATAACCTAGCATCTGGCTTTGGAACAAGTGCAGTAGCCGCTATAGGGATTACATATAAGGTGAATATGGTACCAACACAAATTGCGATGGGATTATCTCAAGGAATTATGCCTCTGGTAAGTTATTGTTATGCAAGTAGAAATATTGAAAGAATGAAAAAGACAATTATTACCTCTGCAAAAATAAGTGCTGCTTTTGCATTCTGTGCAACACTTCTCTATTATATGAAGTCAGAATTCTTTATTTCTTTATTTATGTCAAATCAAGAAATTGTTTCTTATGGTTCAGCATTTTTAAAAGGGTATTGTTTAGGTATTCCATTTTTGACACTTGACTTTTTATGTGTTGGGGTTTATCAAGCTATTGGGAATGGAAAGTTATCATTGTTCTTTGCCATTGCAAGAAAGATTATTTTAGAAATTCCAGCATTATTTATTTTAAATGCTTTGTTCCCACTTTATGGTTTGGCATATGCACAGTTTGTTGCTGAATTTATTTTGGCAATTGGAGCTGGGGTTGTTATGATTCGTTTGTTTAAGAGCTTGTATAAAGAAAAAGAAGTAGAAATATCTCAATAAATTTTATATAATAAAAAATATAAAGGAGGATTTTTATGAGAAAAATTGTTTTTTTAGATGTTGATGGCACATTGATTGATTATAATGCAAAGCTACCTGCTTCAGCAGCAAAAGCAGTTGATGAAGCTAGAAAAAATGGACATAAAGTTTATATTTGTACAGGATGTTCAAAAGCCGAAATTGCTCAAAGAAATCTTTGCGATTTAGATGGGATGATTGGTGGAAATGGAGCCTATGTCGAGGATAATGGACATGTTGTTATGCATCAAGGATTAACAAAAGAAGAAGTGAAACATATTGTTGATTGGTGCAATGAAAAACATTTAGGTTTTTATTTAGAAGCAAATAGTGGTATGTATTGCAATGATTATATGTTAGAACAAGGACCTGAGACAATGGTAAAGTATGCTCAAGGAAAAGGGGCTGATTTATCTAAAGCAAAAGAATCTGCACAGCATTTTATTGATGGTTTTATACATTTAACAGGTGAAGATTTATATCGAGATGATGTTAATAAAATTAGTTTTATTTTAAGTAGTTATCAAGATCATTTGGATTCAAAAGTAGAGTTTCCTACATTAGAAGCAAATACTTGGGGTGGAAAAGGAGAACTTGCATTGTTTGGAGATCTTGGTCCAACAGGTATTACAAAGAAGCGTGCTATTGAAGTTTTATTAGATTACTTAAAAGCAGATGTAAAAGATACAATTTCATTTGGTGATGCAAAGATTGATTTATCAATGTTTGAATTATGTGCTTATAATGTTGCAATGGGAAATGGTGGAGTTGAGATTAAAGAAGCTGCTGATTATATTACTACTGATGTCAATGATGATGGATTATATAACGCATTTAAGTATTTGAACCTTATTTAGAAGCTATAATGATTTGAAAAGCTGATTCGTTCAGCTTTTTTCTTTTGCTTAAATTTTGAGAATAAAATTTTCAAAGTTGGTGATAAAAAAAGAGGGAATATGTAAATAATATTTCAAGATGCTGTTCAAATATTGAAATGATGAAAGATAAAAATATAATCAATGATAGAAGGAGATGATAGGCAATGAGTAAGGAATTAATGACATCACTATTTTATAAATGGATAGGATATATGGATAATGCTGATTGTTGTGATGAGGAGAAATGTATTTATTTTTCTTCAAAAAAATATCATGCTCAAGCACAGTTTTATGAGGAACTTAATAGTGTTGAACTTTCAATTAATGATAAAATAACAGGAGATAATTTATTTTATCTTCACTTTGAAATGATAGATATGAAAATAACGAAAGAAAATATATTAACATTTTTCAGATTTTTAAAAGATAAAGATATCACTCAAGAAGAAGTTGAAGATATTCATATTGTCCCTATGAAAATATTATTAAGCTGTAGTACTGGGATGACAAGTACCTATTTTGCTAATAAAATGCAAGAAGTGTTTCATCAAAATCATCAAAATGTTATTGTTGATGCTGTATCAGTTTTTGAAATAGAAAAAGTACAAAACTATTATGATTTGATATTGATTGCTCCACAAGTATCTTATACATATTTAAAATTAAAAGAAAAATTTGGTCATAAAGTCATGAAGATTGATACTATGGATTATGCATCATGCAATATTAAGAATGTTATTCATAATTTGGTATCCTAATAATAAACCTTCTTTTGAATGTCTTAGTTTATGACATATTCCTCTATGGAATTAGATGGAAAAAGACATAGAATAGATACAAAAGGAGGAATGAAAAAGTGAATAAAGAATTTTTATGGGGAGCTGCCTTAAGTAATGTACAAGCAGAAGGTGGCTATTTAGAAGATGGAAAAGGATTAAATGTTTATGATACATTAGAGATTGATTTTGAGCATGGACAAAGCACTTTGTCAGATACAACTGTTGCTGCTGATCATTATCATCGTTATAAAGAAGATATTGCTTATATGAAAGAAATGGGCTTTACTGCTTATCGTTTTTCTATTGTTTGGTCAAGAATACATCCAAAAGGAGATGATGGACAAACGAATGAAGCTGGTCTTGCATATTATGAGGATATGATTGATGAATTATTAAAAGCAGGAATAGAACCTGTTGTTTCATTGGTTCATTTTGATATGCCTGATCATTTAAGAGTTCAATATAATGGATTTATGAATCGTCAAGTTGTTGATTTTTATGCTGATCACGTTGCCGTAGTAGCAAAACGTTTTAAAGATAAGGTAAAATATTGGATTACATATAATGAAGTGAATACTGCTTCATTTGGACCTCGATTGGTTGCTGGAGCAAGTCAGCCTGAAAATATGAGTGATGCTCAGTTTCATGCCACTTTAACACATCATACTCAACTTGCTCATGCAAAAGCAGTATTAGCAATAAAAAAAGAAAACCCAAATGCTCTTGTGGCAGGTATGGATGCATATAGTTCTATTTATCCATTAACATGCAAACCAGAAGATGTTCAAGCAGCAAGATTTGTTGATAATATCAGCAATAATCTTACATTTGATGTGATGGTTAATGGTGAATATCCAAGTTATTATTTAGCTTATCTTAAGAATAAAGGTGTATGTTTTACACATCCACAAGAAGAAATGGATACAATCAAAGAGGCATCAGAAAAATTAGATTATTTAGCATTCAGTTATTATCAATCAAGTGCAGTTGCTTCTCCTGAAGGTATCAGTGATCCTTTAGAAATTCAAGATAATCTTTTGATGGGAAGACAAGGAAGAAAAGCAAATCCATATGTGAAAGCGAATGAATGGGGATGGCAAATTGATCCTTTAGGTCTTCGTTATGCTTTAGATACACTTTATGAAAGATATCATAAACCATTATTTATTGTTGAAAATGGTATTGGTATTGATGATCAATTAACAGAAGATAAAAAAGTTTATGATGATGTACGTATTTCTTATTATCAAGGACATATTAAAAACATATCTGATGCTATTGAACTTGATGGTGTTGAAATGATTGGTTACTTAGCATGGGCACCTATTGATTTCTTAAGTAGCCATAAAGAAATGAGAAAGAGATATGGTTTTGTTTTTATTGATCGTTATGATGATGGAACAGGATCATTAGCTCGTTATCCAAAGAAATCATTCTATTGGTATAAAAAAGTCATTGCATCTCAAGGTAAAGACTTAGATAACGATATTGAATATTAATAGATTCTGCTATAATATTTCATTTTTGAAATGTTATAGCTTTTTTTTAAATGAAAAAAATATAAAAAAAGAAGTTGAACGAGTCAGCTTTGAAAGGTGATTTGTTATAACTTCTTTAATATTTTTCTAATTCAATTTTTAATAGTTCTAAGAATTTTTCTGTCTGTTTAGAGAAAGGATGATATTTTTTCCATGCAACATAAATATTTGCTTCCATTTTAGGAGAAAGTTGTTTGAAACATAAAGGACTTTTATCATCGATATGAAAAAGATTTTCAAGTGTAAATGCATAATAATGACCTTCTTCAACAAGTAAAGCAATATTATTGATAAGATTGTATGTTACTTGAACATCTAATTTTCGCTCATTTCCACCAATCCATCCAGCAATTTCATTTTTAATAATATCTTGATTAGGGAGAATAATAGCCTTATCTTTTAATAATTGAGGAGTTATGCTGTCATATTTCGCAAGCTCGCTATCTTTTCGCATGAGAATGCCCCAAGTTTCATTCATAGGAAGCTTAAAGTAGTCATATTTTGTTAAATCAACAGGATCAATAAATATGCCAATATCTAATATGCCACTATCTAATTGATATGAAATATCTTGAGCATTTCCACTTAATAAATGAAATTGAATATGTGGATAAATTGTTTGCATCTTTGCAATAATCTTCATGATAATTCTCATTCCAGAGCATTCTCCAAGTCCAATATAAATAACTCCAGAAATAATTTCTTCATCTTTGAGCATTTCTCGCTGGGCTTTTTCTACAAGTGTCATAATTTCTTGAGCATATTGTTTAAATAAAATACCATCTTGTGTAAGTGTTATATGACGACTTCCTCTAATAATAAGTTGCTTTCCGAATTCATCTTCTAATTCTTTGATTTGTCTAGAAAGTGTTGGTTGAGTAATGTGCAATTCTAAAGCAGCTTTTGAAATGCTTTTTGCTCTTGCGACTGTTAAAAAATACTGTAGAACTCTTATTTCCACGGAACTCACCTCATCATTATTATAAGACATAAAGGTATGCCTTTCAAGCATAGGAAAGCATAAAATAAAAGCATTTGATATCAAATAATTTATAAGTATAATGTTTGTGTAAGAGGAGGAGAGAGGATATGGCAGCATTAACAACATTATTTCCCGTATTCTTTATGCTAGTATTAGGGTTTGTATCAAGAATTAAGGGATGGGTAACACCTGAACAAAAAGCAGGAGCAAATGCCATTATTTTTAAAATATTATTTCCGATTTTAATCTTAAATTTGATGTGTACAGCTACAATTGAAACAGAACACATGAAAATGATTGTATATGTTTTTATTATTTATTTACTTGTAATTTTTATTGGAAAAGCTCTATCCCAATTTACAGGTAAAAAATATGCTCATTTTTCACCATACTTATTAAGTGTTGTAGAAGGTGGAAATGTTGCATTGCCTTTATATTTATCAATTGTAGGAACTTCAAGTAATACAGTTATCTTTGATATTGCTGGAACAGTTGTTTGTTTTATTGTTTTACCAGTGTTGATTGCTAAAGAATCAAGTTCAGGAGCTTCAATGAAAGATATGATCAAAAGTATTTTTACAAATTCATTTGTCATTGCAGTCATTATTGGATTAGTATTAAACTTTACAGGATTATATAATGTATTATTGGATTTACCAATAGGTGAGATGATTACAAAAACTTTTTCTCAAGCAACTATGCCTATTGTTTCTATGATTCTATTTATCTTAGGATATGATTTAAATATTGATAAAGAGACATTAGGACCAATTTTAAAACTTATGGGTATTAAGTTTGTTTATTATGCACTTGTTATTGTTGGATTCTTTGTTTTATTTCCAGTACAAATGGCAGATAAAACATTTATGATGGCTCCTTTGATTTATTTCATGTGTCCAACAGGATTTGGTTTAATGCCTGTTATTGAACCGTTATACAAAGAAGAGGCAGATGCATCATTTGCGAGTGCCTTCGTTTCAATCTTTATGATTGTCACATTAATTGTTTATACATTGGTTGTTGTGTTTATTGCATAAAAAAATCATCATAGTAAAAAGAGTCTCTATTTGATAGGAGATTCTTTTTCTTTTAAGTGAATAAATTGTTTTATTTTATGAATATCATTGTTTAAAATTAAGTCATCAGGGAAATGACACTTATCTAGGAGCTGAATAGCAAGACTATGCTCACCAACCCAGCTTGGATCGTGTGCATCTGAACTGACAATAATAGGGACATGATATTGCTTGCATAATTCAAGCATTGTTTGATAGTTATCATAACAGTTGAGTCTATATGTAGATAGTAAAGAACTGTTATTTACTTCTAAAGCCACATGATATGTTTTAGCTGCTGAAACAAGTTTTTCATAATCTAAAGGAGTATGATCATCATCAGGATGTGAAACAAAGTAAACTTTTTCATTCTTCATACATTCAATGAGATTGAGTGTATTTTTTTCTTTGCCTTGGTTTTGATAGCAATGTCCATGGATTCCTACAATAGCATAGTCTAAAGCATCAATATATCTTTGTTCAAGAGATAATGTGCCATCATTGAAAACATTGATTTCACAGCCATGAATCACTTCTACTCCATAAAGTGTTCTAGGAACAACTTCTAGATTCAAGAAATATATAGGGTCTACTGTTCCTTTCATACCAGGAGCATGTTCACTGATTCCTATAAGTTGTAACTGCTTTTCTTTAGCAACGTATGCCATTTCTCTTATTGTACCATAAGCATGTCCACTGACTAATGTATGCATATGTAGGTCTGCAACTATTTTTTTCATTGTTCATCCTCTTTCTTTTCTTGGATTTTTTGAATTAACTTTATCATTTTATTTTTATTTTTCTTTAAAATTGAAAAGTAAAATGTTACATGTGCATCTTGCTCATCAAAAGGAATGATGA
>CATOPA010000012.1 GCA_951801965.1 uncultured Erysipelotrichaceae bacterium
GAAAAAATACTGAACACCCCATTTCTATATCATATAGGGGGATAAACATATTATAACATATATTTGCTTTAAGTAAACAACATCTCTTATAAAGTTTAGCTCTATTATATATATACACATAAAAATGTTTATTTACTTTTTTTCATTAAAAAAAATATAAAAAAAGATGCTGAATGAAAATAACTTTTTAAAGTTATTTCATTACAGCAACCTTCATTCTTAAACTATTTTTTTAAAAATTTCTTTCTAGTAACAATAAGTCCACATAAACTTATTATTGTTAATAAGCCATATCCTAATATTTGTGTTTGATCACTTGTATCAACATAAAGATCACTAATAACCCCACCAGTTCCATCAGGATTTAGTTTATCTTTTTCAAAAGGATATACAGGAACCCTTGTCTTTGTAGAAACCGAGGAATTTTCAACATCTTTTTCATCGATATAATGAGCATCTCCAACTTCAAGATCTACAGTTGGTTCTTCACCTGGATTATATCCAATTGCAAAAGCTGAGTTTCCAATATCCTTATGAACAGCTTGAGGTGTTACAATAACTTGATAAGTCAAAGTATATGTATCACCACCATAAACATCTCCAAGATAAATACCTATTTGACGTTTTTGCGGATTATAAACATCTTTCAACGACCTCATTTGTCCTTGAGGTGATAATAATGCTATAGAATCCAGTTGAACTTCTAATCCTTCAGGTAAAATATCACCAATAGAAACATCCTTCCAAATTGAACCAGGCACTATATTTGTAACTGTAATTGTATAAGCAATACGATCACCCACATGAGTTTGACCTGTTGAATGGGTAATATTTTGTGCATGCTTTTGTACATATCCCTTTGGATTTAAAGGCGTCACATCTTCTCCACCTTCTGGTACTGCTGTAGATTGACCAGGTTGATTATCAGGATGATTTGGATCTACTGGTAGATTTTCACTGCCATCTGGATTTTTCCCAGTAACCTGAACAGTATTTGATATGTTAGCCAAGGAATCTTTTCCAGATTGAATAGCTCGTGGTGAAACAATCGTTTGGAATACTAAAGTATATACTTTTCCACCACCAATATTTTTTATTGTATATTGAATAGAATGTGTTGATTCATCATATATTGAATCTGGCAATGAAACCTTATGACCATCACCATCTATCAGCTGTAAGCTTCCTGGATAATACATTAACCCTTGTGGTAAAGTATCATTAATTTTTATTTCTTTCCAAGTAGAACGATTCTCTGTATTAGAAATTGTAATTGTATATTGCAGCATATCTCCTACTTTTGTTGTTTGACTATTTGTTAAATTAATAACTTCCTTGCTTAAAGTTGGTTTTGCAAGCCATATTGGGTAAACAGTAATATCTTCATCACCCATTAACATATCATCATCAACATTCACTTCATCCCCATCAGGGTCTGTTGACCATCCTATAAAAACTTTATCATCTATCTCAGGCTCATAATCTTTCAAATCATCAACAATATTTTTATCAACAGCACTATCTACATCTATATCTTCAACATCTGGAATTCCTTCAATATGTATTTTATGAGAATTAGGTTCCCATACTGCATAAATTGGAATCACATATTGATTATTAGCCCAATCTGTATCAATAATTGTATCACTATTAACGAATTCTAGTGATTTTCCTTTTTGTAATGACCATCCTTTAAATACATAACCATCTCTAGATGGATCTAAAGGCAAAGTAGACAACTTATCTCCATTTTTATAATAAAGTGCTTGTTGACCTGCTGGGATACTATCTTTAGGTAATTCAACTTTTGTTAAGTCATTAGCATCATAATTTCTATAAAAAACAGGTGTCACTGCTGGAGCAACAGTCAATTTCTTCCTTGTCTCTAAATATCCATAAGATTTTCCAAAATCTTCACTTCTTAAATACCATCTATATGTGAAGTAATATTCACCTATATCACTAGATTGCGCAGCTTTCTTTCCTGTGAAAAGTTTAATAAGATCCTCATTAATATCCAATTCTTTTAAAGTCCCATCTGTCATTCTTTTATGAACAAGTGTTGAAACTGAACCACCTGGTTCATTTGAAAAATCCACTCTTTTAAACTGATTAACATTTTCTTGAATAACACCTTCTAATCCCTGTTTCTTTACATTCTGCCCCATACTGTTTCCAGAAGCAAAGAACATTCCAATACGATGATCATAAGTCACCTCTTTATATGTTAAATAATTAACTCCTTTACTTTCAGTAATATCTTCCCCTTTTGGTACAGCATAAATCATCGCATCTAATCCAGAAGTCACTTCACTGTCTTCATCTTGTGAAATCGTGATTGCTGAAGTAGGCACTAATCGCAATCGTCTTTGTCCAATTGTTCCATTTTTATCAACACTTACAGTGACCATACCAACACCAGGCGCCAAGCTTTGTACAGAAAAATCTTCAGATGGATTTTTATCATCCACTGGTTTGATGGAAACAATATCAGCATTAGTCATCCCATCTACTGCACATTTGGTTCCATCACTCTCCCAACTAATATCATATTCATTTGCTGTATTAGCAAGAACATTATTAGTTAATGGGAAAAGGAAGCGTAAACTACGTACTGTATCATAATCTGTTTTATCTGCTGATTCAAATTCATTTTCAGATAAATTTGATGGATAAAGCAAAGCAGTACAAACAGAAGCTTTTGAATAAGCATCAGCTGTATCCATATCTTTTGGGTTATATGTCTTATTTTGAGCAAACATTTTTAGCTGTGGGTATGTCCCATCAGTTAAAACCCAAGCACTTTCTTCAGGAGATTTTCCATCAGGCAATGTTTTCATTAATTCTTGAGTTAAAAGTCCTTGAGCATTTGTTGCATTATTAGCATTTTCAAAACCTGATTTTTCTTTCATAGCTGTTGTTTGTTTGTCATAATAGCAGTTCTCTAAATAAAGTGAACCTCCAGATTTTCCACCAACAAAACCACCCATAGGCTTACTCTTATCGTCTAAGTTTGTTCCTAATGCTCCAACTTCTCCAGAAGCATAACAGTTTTTAAATGTAGATGTTGCATTGATTTCTTGACAGCCAATGAAACCACCTTGATAATTTCTATTTGCAATCATTCCTACCATAGCTGTACTATAGCAGTTTTCAAAAAGGAATTGACAAGGTGCAATATTTTCACAATTTCCTGCACCAGCAACAAAACCACCTAAATTATCTGTACCTTCTACTGAACCTGATGCATAACAATTAATAAACTTAGTCACACGACCTCCACCAGGTGTATAATAACTGTCTTCAACATGCCCTACAAATGCTCCTGTATTTCCTACAGAAGCAGTTGCATATGCTCTAACATTGGTAAAACAATTTTGAATCACATAATTTCCTGCACATGATGTAAATGCTCCAGAGTGAGACGATGTACGCATTGACCCATCTATAGCATAACAATTTTCTATCCATCCACTAATAGGTCCAAAAATATTTCCTGAGCAGCTGCTTGAACTGACATAAACGTTTTTACTATGACAATGATTTGCATAAACACGTGCACGACTTCCAGAGCTACGATAATAAGCATGACTGACAAGTGCTCCCATATGTCCAGAACCATTGATTAAAGCATGTTCAACAGATACATTTTCTAAAGAAATGTATGTATCAGCCATTGAACTTCCAAGAATAGCGTCATTAATTCTTGCTGAAGAAACCATCAAATCTCTTGCGATAAGTGGTTGTGCCCAAGTTGAAACTAATGATCCTCCACTTAAGTTATAAATTGTATGATGATTTCCATCTATAAAAACTTTTTTAGTAAATGGAGCAGCAGTCCAATTTTTTTGATTCATATCTAAATCATTCATTAATTTTATATTATATTGATTATTCATCGCATAACGGAATTGTTCAGGTGAATAAACTGCATAATAAATAACATTTTCACTAACCTCATTAGGTTCAGCTAAACATTGTCCATCTGCCATTTTATTCATTTGAAAATAACGAACTTCCTCTTGTGGCAATGGTTGTGGATAAGCCATTGGATCTGTTGATGGATCTCCTGTCTTATTTGCAGTAGAGCCACTCCATTTAGGAACTTGACTTTCTGTCACTGTCCATCCATGATTTCCATAGCTTTCCCATAAAGCAATATCATTGCTCCAACTATCATCAGCTTTTACCGAACGTGTTAAAAAAGGTTCAGAAGAAAATAATCCTATTGTTAACACCAAAACAACAAAGATGGTAAAAACACGATATGCTCTTTTCATAAAACTCTCCCCCTTATGTGACTATCATAGATATTATATGCTTAAATTCATGATATTTCAATAAATCGACATAAAAAATCGTTAGATTTTCTAACGATTTCCCTTTTTATTTTCCAAATATATGAACAGCTTGTTTCATTTTAGAAATGACATCTACCCCAAATGGACAGTTCTTCATACATGCTCCACATTCAATACATTCACTAGCATAATGTTCTAAAGATTGATAATGTTCTCTTGCTGTTTCAATCACTTTCCCTTGTGCAATACATAAATCTAGAAACTTATTTACACTTGCTATGTCTATTTTTTGAGAGCATGGCGCACAATGTCCACAATATACACAATGTCCTACAAAGCTATGGTATGGAACATTTGCTAAAATCTCAGCATAATCTCTTTCTTGAGGAGTTACATCATAATAAGAAACAGAAAGTCTCATTTCCTCAATGCTATGTGCTCCTGCCATAACAGAAACGACTCCTGGCCTTGTTAAACAATAATGAATACATTGTGGAACAGTCATTTTAACTTGAAATGGAGAAAGTTTCTCATCTAATAAATCCCCTCCTCCAAAAGCCTTCATCACAGTTATTGAAATATGATTTGCTTCACAATATTCATATAGTTTCTGTCGTATAGGATCAATATTTTGTAAAGGATTTTTATAACTATCTTTTTCAAAAAGATCATCAACATCTTCACTTGGTGGAAGCATATCATAGCAAGGATTAATAGAAAATAACAAAACATCAACAAGCCCAGTTTTCACAGCTTTTAATGCTACTTCTGGATTATGAGAACTCATACCTATAAGTTTGATTTTCCCCTGTTCTTTTAATTCTTTAACAAACTCTATAATTTCACCATAAAAAACATCTTCATAATCCTTCATTGCATCAACATAATGAATCATACCAATATCAACATAATCTGTTTGCAATTGTTCTAATGTGTCCTCAAATCCTCTTTTCACCTTTTTAATATCTCTTGTTCGTAAATATTGATCATTTTCCCAAACAGAACAAAGATGTGATTCAATAATCCATTCATGACGATTTTTTATTGCTTGCCCTAAATATCTTCTCATAACAGGATGAGGAGAATACAAATCAATAAAATTAATACCCCACTTTTGTGCTTGTTCTATAAACTCTACAACTTCATCTTGTGACTTATCAATAAGTCCCTCACAGCCCAATGCAATTTGACTGACTTTTATTTTAGATTCTCCTAATTCTTTATATTCCATTTTACTCATCACCTCTATTAACAGTATACATAATAGAGCATACTCTAAGTCAATAAAAAATCCATATAAATCTTTGTTATTGACAACAACATTCCTCTATTTCATGTTCCTTATTCATTTGATTTCTTATAACTATCTTTCCATTTGTTTCCATAATAGCATCTTCATGAATGACTTCACCAATACTATCAGCAACAATAAGCCCTGACTTTACATTTTTAATAGAATCAACATGTCCTAAAATATGTGCTTCAACATCACTATATTCAAACGATAGATCACAATCAATCATTTCACAATCAATTAATTTGAGATTTTCACAATAACAAAATGGCTGTGTTCCAATAATCTTACAATTTATCAAAGTTAGCCCTTTAGAAAACCAAGCAAGATATTCTCCTTTTAACACAGAATCCTTAACAACAATATTTTGACTATGCCAAAATGCATCTTTTGTATCTAAATATGAATTTGTTATTTCTAAATCATTCATATATTGAAATGAATATTTCCCACTAAATTTCAAATGGTCAATCTTTACATGATTGGAATAAAGCATCATATACTCACTTTGAATCTCACTATCAAGTATTGTAATATCGTTACATTGCCAACCAAATTCAGGTGAATCTACATGACTATTTTGAATAATTGTGTGACTACATTCTCTTAATATCTTAATACCTTCAATACAACAATGATCAATCATTCCCTCATGTGAATACCATATTGGTGCTCTTGTTAATTCATCCATTGATGAATTCAGCAGTGTATATTTTTGTGCATGCCATAATGGATATCTTAAAGAAAATTGACAATTTTCTACTTTTATATTTCTTGTTTCTTTTAATACTGATTCACCATCTTGTTTTCCAGCAAAAACACAATTGATGACTTCAGTATCTTTTATATGATATAAAGCTCTTTCTTCATCAAATGTTTGATTTTCAATTTTATTCATCTTTTCCCTTCCTTCCATTCTATATAAATCTTTTTTTATTATACTCACATTCTATAATATAGCAAATACTTATATAGTATACTTATTTATACCTAAAAAGCATAATAAAGAAATGACCTTAAAGTGATCATTTCTTTATTTCATACATCTTTGCCTTTTTTGAAAATTCTTTCATTTCATCATATAAATTCTTTTTAATTTCTTGAAAAGATTCCTTGACTAATTCTTTATGACGAACTAAACATTGTCCATCCACAAATACACTGTCAACATTATGAGCTTGTGCACTATAAACAATAGCAGAATAATAATCGAATATAGGAAACATATTGACTGAATCAGTTTCCAATAAAACCAAATCTGCTTTTTTCCCAATTTCAATTGATCCAATTTTGGCATCCATCCCTAATACCTTTGCACCCTCAATCGTTCCTAGCTCCACAATATTTTTTGCTGGGAAAAGAGAACGATCATGATAATGATTTTTATGAAAATCTGCAAACAACTTAAATTGTGTAAACATGTCTAAAGTATTTCCGCTAGATGGTCCATCTGTTCCTAACCCTACATGAACACCCTTTTCAAGCATTTCCTTCACTGGAGCAACTCCTTTTGCAGCCTTTGCATTAGAACCAATACAATGTGCAACTTTCACTTGATAGCGTGCCAATAAATCAATATCATCTTTATTCAATAATATACAATGAGCAGCAACCAAACGTGAACTCAACAATCCTAAAGTTTCTAAAAATTGAATAGGTGTTTGTTGATAATGTTCTTTAAAATATGCTATTTCATAGTCCATCTCACAAGCATGTAAAGATAAAGGAACATTGTATTGTTTTGAAATCTCATTTGCTTGTTTTAATGCATCTTCACAATTTGTATTTGTCGCATGCGGAGCAATAAATGGAACAATACGTGAATGATTTTTCCATTTTGGAATAAACCATTTTGCATAATCTAATCCACCATAAGGCTTTTCACTATCACAAGACTGAAAATCAATAACAGTCTCACCAAGAAAGGCACGTATTCCCATCTCATCAGCAGCTTTTGCAATTTCATCTTCAAAATAATACATATCCATAAATGTTGTAATACCTGATAACAACATTTCACTTATTGCATACTTTGCACTTGCATATGCCAATTTTTCTGTCATACATTCATTTTCTAAAGGAAATAAAAAACGTCTTAATCTATCTTTACAATCATCACCTAAACTTCTAAATGGAATCATTCCAACATGTGTATGTGTATTGATCATACCAGGCATCAATATGCCATGATGTCCATCTATAATACAATCAGCATCATGACATGATTGTCCTTGTCCAATACAGGTGATTTGTTTATCAAATTCAATGAATCCGTCTTCAATAATTTCAAATTCCTGATTCATTGTGAGAATTGTTATATTTTCAATTCTTGTCTTCATAAAACTTCTCTACTAAAGGTACAAAATTTTGTGTATAAGTATCAATAATTCCCTTGTCAGTCACTTTTATTTGAGGAGATACTGGCAATGATAAAGTTGAAAAAGACATAATTTCATTATCATGACAATATCCTAACTGTTTCATAGCATGACGAACTTCCTTTAATTGACTCGATAAAACTTCAATAGGTAAATCACTCACAATTCCACCTATATTTAATTGGGCAAATGCCAAAATATCTTGATCTTTTACAGCCACATACCCACCTTGTCTTTCAACAATTTCATTTTGTGCTTTAACCATATCATCAATATTTCTTCCCATCACAATCAAATTATGATGATCATGTGCCCATGAAGATGCAATAGCTCCTTCTTGCAATGCACCTCTTACAAAAGCATAGCATTTTTTACCAGTACCATTATAACGTTCAAAAACAGTTAATAATGATAAACCAGCTTCCTTCCATTGTAGTCGATGATTAACAACATTCACTTCCTCTTGACGATGATGTGTAAAAGTTGTATGTTTCTCTATTTCTATAACATGGCAAAGAGCTTTCCCATTTTCCATATCAACAATAATATCAAAATCTTGATGAGTCGCTTTTTGACAATGAATAGACTGATAGAAGTAATCAGGAAATTGTGGCTTTGATTCCTCTATAACAATATTTTGATTGTGTTGATAAACACATTTTCCTTTCTTATAAACTGACTGAATTGAAAAATCATTTAAATCTTTCAATAAAATAAAGTCAGCAATCTTACCAGGAGCAATCGTTCCCCTATCAATCAGATGCATGCGTCTTGCTGGAGTATAAGTCGCGCAATAGATGGCTTTTGTTATTGGCATTCCTAAATCACTTGCTAATTTGACTAATAAATTCAAGTGACCCTCTTCTAGATGATCAGCCATAACATCATCGGTCACAATTGCAAAATATTCATAAAATTGATTTTCAACCAATACTTGTATATTCTCTTGAGTCATGGACTTTCTTTGTATTTCTAAAAACATACCATTTTCAATCTTTTCAACGATAGACGATGGTGATTGTTGAGTATGATCAGCATCAACTCCATAATAAATATACTTTGATAAATCTAATCCTGTAATTTTAGGACAATGTCCTTCTATTGGTAACCCAAAATAATGATCATGACAAACTTTAATAATATCTCTTGTCAATGAATAATTTGAATTTGTTAAATCCTTAAAGTTCATAACTTCGCCCAAACACAAAATTCTTGGGTCTTGGACAAGCTTACGAACATGATGTGGTTCTATCTTTCCACCAGTTGTTTCTAATGAGGCATTTGTAGAAGGAACAGATGAAGGAATCCCATAAAAAATGTCCAATGTTGTAGCATTGGACATGTAAGATTGAATTCCATCAATTCCAAAAACATTTGCTATTTCATGAGGATCTGCCACAACAGTTGTCACCCCATGTTTTAACACAGCCTTTGAAAATTCATTTGGAATTGTCATAGAACTTTCAATATGCATATGTATATCAATTAATCCTGGTATCATATATTGACCATTTGCATCAATAACTTCTTCACTTTCAAGACATTCAGATGAAGAAATATGATAGAACTTACCATCTAAAACATAAACATTTCCCTTTTTAAAGGATTGTGTAAAAGTGTTATATATATAAGCATTCTTTATTAATTGATTTACTTTCATAAATACCACCTATTAACTATTAATAATACGATTCCATTGATCAATCCAATCACTTAACAATGGATTAGCAAATGAATAATCAATAGCTTTTGCTCTTGATGCGATATCTCCATAAGTTTTATTTTTAGCATCATCACCAGACAATTCAACATCTTTATTTGTTGGTGCTTCATTTAAGGAAACAGCTGTTTTTGTTTGTAATTCTTTAGATAAACGCCAATTAATATATTTATAAGCTAATTCCTTATTCTTTGAAGTTGCATTGATATCAATTGTATTGAAGTTAGCATAAGTACCACTTGCTGGAACAACATAAACAGCATCAGGAACAACACCTTCTTTTTGAATAGAAGGAATACCAAAGTCTCCAATAACCGCAACTGCAATTTCTCCTGCTGCAAACATATTTGCTAAATCAGAAGATTTGTTATAAGTCTTTACAATATTTGGTTTTAATTCATTTAATGCTTCAAAAGCTGCCTTTCCATTGTCAGTTTTGATATCTACACCTTTATAATCACTAGCAATATGAACCATTGCTGGACCAAAAGTTGTTGTAATTTCAGGAATAGAAATTTTACCTTTTAATTCAGGTTTCCATAAATCAGCCCATTCTTTAATTTCAAAACCAACCTTATCCTTATCATAAATAATACCAACGCTATTTACAGTATAAGCTGGTCCATATCCATTAGATTTTAAAGCTGCTGCTCCAGAAATTAAACTTTCAGCATTAGGAATCTTACTGTAATCAATTTTTTCAAACACACCATCAGCATATCCTTTTGCTGCTTCAGATTGAGATAACTCAATAATATCAACTTCATAATTAGGATTTGCTTTTAACTTCCCATAACGATCTGTTGTTGTTCCTTCTTCAACAATAATTTCACAATTGTTTTCTTTTTCGAACTCTGCATACACATCTTCTCTCACAATGTCAGCATTCAAACCCCAAGTAGAAACAACTAATTTTTGTTTTTCACCTTTACTTGCATCATTGCTACTGCATCCAACAAGACATAAAGCAAAAACACTTAAACTTAATAAAAACTTTTTCATATTTTTCTCCTTTCATTTTAAACTAAGATAATTTTATTTGCAGGTAATAAAAGAACAATATCTTGACCCGATTCATAAATATGCTCATTTGAACTATTGACAACAACTCTCCCTAATTCAGTTGCCACTTCATATTGGTAACTTTTTCCTAAGAATGTTCTCACTTCAACAGTTCCTTTCAAAATATTTTCTTTATTATCTACAGATGTGATGACAAGAATATCATCAGGACGAATTGTTGCCTGACAACTTTGACAATCCACATCATTATCTACATGAAATAATGCTCCATTTTCTCCAACATAAACATGATTTTCTTTTTTCTTTAAAGGAATGAAATTTTCAAATCCAATAAATCTTGCAACAAATTCTGTTTTTGGATGAGCATAAATCTCTTCAGGTGTATCATATTGTTCAATCACACCTTTATTCATAACTGCCACCTTATCAGAAATTGAGAAACATTCTTCTTGATCATGTGTAACAAAAATTGTTGTAATACCTAATTTCTTTTGAATACGTTTGATTTCAATACGCATATTGATACGTAATTTTGCATCTAAATTACTTAAAGGTTCATCTAATAATAAAATTTTAGGTTCAATAACTAACGCTCTTGCTAAAGCAACACGTTGCCTTTGACCACCTGATAATTCTTTTGGGAAACGTTGACCCAATCCTTCCAAATCGCAAGCTTTAATCATTGCATCAACTTTTTCTTGAATAACGTTTTTATCTAATTTTTTCAATTTCAATCCAAAAGCAACATTATCAAAAACTGTTAAATGTGGAAATAAAGCATAACTTTGAAAAACCAATCCAAAATTTCTTTTATGCACTGGAACATGAGTCAAATCTTCATCTTCTAATAAGAACTGTCCATCATTAGGTTCAATAAATCCAGCAATCACACGTAATGTTGTTGTTTTACCACAACCAGAAGGTCCTAGTAAAGAAACAAGTTCACCTTTTTGAATATCAAGATTTAAACCTTCTAAAATATTGTTTTTATTGTCATAAGACACTCTAATATCTTTTAAACGAATATACCCCATACTTTTCCTCCTATTTTGTAAAAGCTGCAATTCCTAATGTTTTTTCAACAATGAACATAATTACAATTGTTGCAAGCATCAATAATACAGAAACTGCAGAAACAGTTGGATCATAATTATATTCAATATAGTTCATTAACGTTGTAGGTAACGTTGATATCCCTGGCCCCTTTAAAAACATTGAAACAGGAATGTTATTAAATGAATTAATAAACGCAAGCATAAATGCTGCACTAATACCAGAAGTAATATTTGGTAAAACGACTTTAAAAAATGCTTGAACTTTGTTACATCCTAACGACCATGCCGCCTCTTCAATAGAAAAATCAAATTGTTCTAAGCTTGATCCTACCACTCGGATAATATAAGGAAGCACCACCAAAAAGTGTCCTAATAATAATCCTTGAAAAACAGGCATATGTAATTTTAAAATAGCAAACTGAAAAATAGAATACCCTACAACAACACCTGGCACAATCGTAGGTGACAAGAAGAAGCTCTTTAAGAGACCTTTTCCTTTCATTGAGAAACGAGAAATAGCATAAGCTGCTGGAATCCCTACAAGCAAAGCAACAAGAGTTGCATATAAAGCCAACTTCCCACTCAATATTAAAGAATCAACAAAAGCTTTAGATTTAAAAACATTCGCAAACCACTTAAAAGTAAATCCTTTAATAGGGAATGTAATTGTTGGTGCTTCTCCAAAAGCTGTCACAACAATAATAAGCAATGGAACAAACAAAAATGCAAAAACAAAAATTGAAAATATAAGTAAAGCTTTATTCTTACGCATTGCTTTCACCTCTCTTATCCAATTTTGCTGCAATATAATTTAAGACCTTCATGACAACAATTGTTGTAATAATCATAATCAAGGCAATAACACTTGCTCCAGTCCAATCACCAAGTACTGTCGATTTTTGATTAATTAATGTTGCCATAACCATATTTTTTGTTCCTCCTAGTAATGATGGTGTTGTATAAGCACTCAATGCACCAGTAAAAACAAGAACACTTCCAACAATAATTCCTGGTAAACTTAAAGGTAAAACAACCTTAAAAAATGCGGTCAAGCGATTTGCCCCTAAACTCTCAGCCGCCTCCATCATATCATTATCAATGTTTTCCATAACTCCCACAAGAGTAATAATCATTAATGGTAAAAATAAATAAATCGTTCCAATCAAAACCGAAAACTCTGTATACAACATTGTTATTGGTTCATCAATAATATGTAAGTTCATCAAAATTGTATTGATGACTCCATTTTTCCCTAAAATATTAATCCATGCAAATGCACGTATAACAGAATTTGTCAACATAGGGAAAATAGAAATCGCCATAAGTAATCCTCTCCATTTAGGATGACAACGTGAAATAAAATATGATGTTGGCACTCCTAAAATAATACATACAATTGCAGCAATTAATGAAACCCTTAAAGTCCTCATAAATATCTGAACATAATAAGGGTCTTTAAAAAAATCAATATATGCCTTTAAAGAAAATCCTTGATCGAATACTGTCGGCATAATGGTTGACAATAATGGCATAACCAAAAATACAACGAGCATCACGATACCAGGAACCAGCAAAAGATACTTTAAAGATTTTTTCACAATCGACTCTCCTCCACCTCTATACTTTAATCAATCACATTTCTTGAATTTTACACATATTCTCTCTTAAATTGACAAAAAGATTATATCAAAAAAAGTATCTATTGTCTAACATAATTTCACAAAGTCCTCACTTGCTTTATGAATATAAAAAAGTCAACTTTTGTTGACCTTTTTACCCTCTTATTTTTCTAAAAGATTTAATGCTGTACTTAATATTTTTTCACCATTAACCATACCATAATCTTGCATATTAATGATTTCAACTGGCTTATCAGGAAATGACTGTTTTACGTTTTTCAATTGATAACGAACTTGTGGACCAAGCAAGATCACATCAGCTTCTTTTCCATAACCTTCTACGTGACTAACTGGATGTGCTTCAATGCGAATATCCATATCTTTCTTTTTAGCAGCATCTTGCATTCTACTTACAATTAAACTTGTAGACATTCCTGCTGAACAAACTAATAAAATATACATTTTTATTCCTCCTTTTATATAGTTTTATTGTACTTATCTCCAGCAATAAAACTATATATATAAAGCAAATTGAAATATTTTTACTCAATTTCTTCATAAAAAGGATATATTCTTGATAATTTTTTCAATTTCATGTCTGTTGTATTTTACAATTTATTATTAAAAATACTATTTATAAAATAGATATTATATTATTCTTCTTTTCTATCTTGTAAATTCAATTGATTTAATTATTAGAATTGTTATTTCTTTAATTGACATCATATTTATTTTGTGTTAGGATAAATTTAAAGAAGGAATGTTACTCTTTGAGGCATCACCCGACAAAGTATTTTGTTGTGTGCCTTAAAGAGTTTTTATTTTATATGAAGGAGGAACTATATGTATCAACTACTAAAAAAAGAAATAACTTTATTTTCTCCGATCAATGGTAGAAAGATTGATTTGGATAAAGTTCCAGATCCAGTATTTTCTAGTTATATGATGGGAGCTGGTGTAGGATTTATTAACGAAAGCAATAAGGTTTATGCTCCTTGCAATGCCACAGTAATTATGATAGCAGATACAAAACATGCAATAGGTTTAAAGACAAAAATGGGCATTGAAATTTTAATTCATATAGGCTTAGATACAATCCAATTAATGGGCAAAGGATTTAATGTTCATGTTAAAAATAAAGAAAAAATAAAAAAAGGAGATCTATTAATATCGTATGATCAGAGATTCATAAATGATAAACATATAGATCTCACAATACCTATGGTTATAACAAATTCAAATGGTTATAATATAGAGCTTTTAAATGAGAGTGATCAAGTCACTTTAAACTCTAAAATTATCAAAATATCAAAACGCTAAAGAAATGAGGGATATTCATGAAAGCAATTAAAAGATTCAACAATAATATTGTTTTATGCATAACAAACAAAGGGAAAGAAGTTGTTGCTTTTGGTAAAGGATTAGGTTTTCATGAAATTCCTTATGAAGTAGAATTGGCTAAGATTGAAAAAACTTTTTATAGTGTTAAAGATGAGTATTTAAAAATGATTAATGATATTCCTGAAGATATCATTAAAATATCTTCTGATGTTATAGACTTTGCTAGAGAACAACTCAATTATCCCTTTAGTGGAAATATTGTTTTTACTTTAGCTGATCATATTGCATTTGCAATAAAAAGATATCAAGAGCATATAAACTTTAAATTACCCATTATTTATGATATTAATTACTTATTCGAAAAAGAATTAGAAATTGGAAAATATGCTTTACAGCTTATTAAAAAACAATATCATATTCATTTACCACAAGAAGAAGCAAGTTATATAGCTTTACATTTAATTAACGCTAAAGAACAAAGGGATATCAAAGAAGAAAATATTGATGAAAAAATCATTCAACAAATTATCAATATCATTGAACACGAATATCAAATTACGATTAACAAAAATCATTTTAATTACTCACGTTTTATATCTCATATGCATTATTTGCTGAAAAGAAGTAAACAAAAACACCTATTATCATCAGATAATCATATCTTATATGATAAAACAAAAGAAGAATTCCCCAAAACATATAATTGTACAAAAAAAATAACTCAATATTTATCAAATCAATTTAAAATCGATTTAACAGATGAAGAGGAATTTTATCTAATGCTACATATTAATAGATTATGTACACGAGAGGAATGTTACCAATAGGGCATCACCTCATACATAAAATGATAATCATTTTATGTATGAGGTTTTATTTTAAGGTCATAGCAATTTATAGAAAGCGCGCATTTATAAATTGATAAGATATAAACAAGAAAGGAAGAGAGAAAAATGAAAAAAAATTATAAAGAAATTTCTCAACAGATTGTTGAGTGTATTGGTGGAAAAGACAATGTAACTTTTTTTACTCATTGTGTAACAAGATTGAGATTTAATGTAAAGGATGTTGATTTAATCAATGAAGAGAAAGTAAAAAAAATCAAGGGGGTATCAGGCTGTATATGGTTTGGTGAACAATTTCAAATTGTTGTTGGTTCAAAGGTTGATGACATCTATTCAAAAATATGTCAAATGTATGGTTTTCAAGAGGAGAAAAAACTTATTGAATCAACCCAGAAAAAATGGAGTGTCAATGCAGTTATTGAATATATTTCAGGATCAGTTGCACCAATTTTACCTATATTGATAGGGACAAGTTTTGTAAAGATTGTTGTTCTTTTAATGGATACTTTTAGATGGGGCATCAATAGTGGAACATATCAAGTCCTAACATTTGTAGGAGACACTGGTTTTTACTATCTACCTGTATTTGTTGGAGGTTTTGCTGCCAAAAAATTAAACACAAGTATACCTTTAGGTTTATTGATGGGAGCTATTCTTATTCACCCTTCTCTAATTGATGCAGTAAATAAATCTGCACCTTTGAATGTTTATGGTATTCCATTAACACTGGTTAATTATTCTAGTAGCTTTTTCCCAATATTAATGAGTGTTTATGTTATGTCTAAAATTGAAAAAATAATTAGAAATTTCTCACCAGAATCATTGAAAGCTATTTTAGTTCCTTTTTTAACCATTATGATTATGTTACCAATATCATTATGTATATTAGGACCTATTGGTACTGTTATGGGAACTTATCTAGGAAATGTACTTATTTGGATATATGAAAAATTAGGTTTTGTTGGTGTTGCTATTTTAGGAGCTCTTTCACCATTAATTGTTGCTTCTGGTATGCACATGACATTAGTGGTTTATGCTATTACTTTATTTGGTGAATATGGTTATGAGCCTTTGGTATTTGTAACAGGAATTATTGTTGCTCTTTGTCAAGGGGCAGCTTGTTTGGGTGTTTCTATTAAATCAAAAGATAAAAACATTAAACAAAATGCTTTTGCAAGTTTCTTAACAGCTAGTATTGCAGGTATTACTGAACCTGCGCTATTTGGAATTACTTTACGTTATAAAAAGCCACTCTATGCAGCTATGATTGGTGGTGCTATTGGAGGTGCTATTGCAGGAATCGGTTCTGTCAAAACATATGGACTGATTTCTAGTTCAGTTTGGAATATTGTTGCTTTTTTACCAGGCGGTACAAGCAATTTTATTTGGATGATTGCTGCTTGTATTGCAGGATTTATCGTTAGTTTTGTTTGTACATTGTATTTATATAAAGAGCAAATCGAAGAGGGGGTTGAAGCTTAATGAAATATCCATATTTATTTTCTCCTGTTAAAGTTGGAAAAACTGGTATTATTTTAAAAAACAGATTAGAGGTTGGTCCAAGCACCCCTGTATTTATCCAAGGACCTGAGGCATATCCCTCAGAAAGAATGATTCAATATTATGCTCATTTAGCAAAAAATGGTGCATCTTTAATCACAACACACATTTGTAAATCAGATGGTATACCTGTTAAACCCACAACTGAAAATGTTGTTCTTTCTGGGCATATGATGGGAATGGATATATTTGATACAAAATGTGCCCATTATATGACACATTTAGCAGAGGCAGTTCATTTTTATAATTCTAAGCTGATTGTTAGAATGACTTGTTCACCTCCTCAAGGATATGATATTGCTCATATATTATCTCGTTATATTCCTCACAATATCACAGAAAGACATATGTGCGAAGAAATGTCAAAAGAAATGCTTTATGAATGTGCTAAAAAAACAGTGAAAGTATGTAAAAGACTAAAAGAATGTGGATTTGATGGTATCTTTATTCATGCATCTTATGAAATGACATTAATAGGAAGATGTCTTTCTAAGGCGACTAACATAAGAACTGATGAATTTGGAGGAGAAAAATTAGAGAATAGATGTCGTTTTCCATTATATCTATGTCAAGAAATAAAAAAAGCCTGTGGGAATGATTTCCTTATTGAAATGAGTATTACAGGTTATGATGATAGAGAAGAAGACCTTTGGACATTAAATGATACAATAAAATTTTTAGAACTTGCAGATGGATATATTGATATTGTTCAGCTCAGATGTAATGAAATTGATCATGCACATCCAACTGGTTATGAATCTACAGCAAGACCATTTACATATATGGCAAAAGCTGCCAAAAAGGCACACTCATCAGTATTAGTATCAACAATTGGAGGAAATTTTGACCCTAATGCTTCAGAAAAAATTATTAGAGATGGGAATGCTGATCTTATAGGTATGGCAAGAGGATGGATTAGTAATCCTGAATATGGACAGTTATTATTAGAAGATAGAACTAACGAACTTGTTCCTTGTATTCGTTGTAATAAATGTATCTTAGCTTCTAATGATGCACCATTTGCTTCAGTATGTTCAGTTAATCCTCGTTATTGTATAGGAGATAGACTTCATTATTTAACATCTCCTATACAAAAAAAGAAAAAGATTGCTGTTATAGGGGGTGGTCCTGCTGGTATGGAGGCTGCTATTTGTGCTTTTGAAAGAGGACATGATGTAACACTTTATGAAAAATCCAATGCATTAGGAGGACAACTAAAAATAGCCTCCCAAGCAGATTTTAAATGGCCATTAAAAAAATACACACAATTTTTAATTGATAAAGCTTTAAATACAGGATTCCAAATTTTATTGAATACTGAAGCAACTTTCAATATAATTAAGGACAATCATTATGATGCAGTCATTGTTGCTATTGGAGCAAAACCATTAATTCCAGCAATTAAAGGAATAGACAAGACTCAAGTTTTATATACTGATGACGCTTATCTTCATGAGGATAAAATTGGTCAACATGTTGTCATTATTGGTGGTGGAGAAGTTGGTGTGGAAACAGCTCTCTATCTTAATGGGCATGGTAAAGAAACAACTATTATCGAAAAACAAGATATGCTAATGCCTCAAGCTTCCTTTGAACATTATTATTACTTAGTAGAATGTGAATGGGAAAAACGAAATCATTTCCATATTCATGTCAATACTCAAGTAACTCAAATTCAAAATAATCAAGTTATTTGTGAAAAAGATGATCAAACATTTTGTATTCAAGCAGATACTATTTTAATCTCATCAGGTTATAAAGCAAAATCAGATGAAGCATATCTTTTTGGAGGAAGTGCCCCTCAATACTTCTGTATTGGAGATTGCCAAAAAGCTCGTTCTCTGCAAGAAGCTATTCGTGAGGGATTTGCAATTGGCTCTTCAATTTAAAAATAACTGTTACAGATTAAAGCTTTAATTCTTATTAAATAAAACCTCGTCTAAATGAAGTGAGCATCAAAGGTCAGACAAACAATCGAAAGATTCACTTCAATAGCCGATGGTTTTTTTATTTCACATATTTTATATGCTTAATTGACCAAAATCTATATGTTTAAATTTTCAATTTGAATAAGTAATAAAAAAGCCAACTTTTGTTGATCTTTTTACCCTCTTATTTTTCCAAAACATTTAATCCTGTACTTAATATTTTTTACCATTAACCATACCGTCTGTTTTACGTTTTTTAATTGATAACAAACTTGTCGTCCAAATAAAATGACATCAACTTCTTTTCTATCACTTTCCACATGACTAACTAGATGTACTTCTATACAAACACTCATATTTCTTTGCAGAATCCTACATCCTACTCACAATTAAACTTGTAGAAGTCCTGATAAGCAAACTAAGCAAATATATATTTTTATTCCTTCTTTTATATAATTTTATTATACTTACCTGCAACAACAAAACTATATATAAAAAAGATATATTCTTGATAATTTATATTCTTTTACCTTATCAAACTTCAATAGTTAATTTCTATAATTATTTATTCGTCACATCTATAGCATTTTTCTCATATTGTATTTATGCTATTTATTGAAGTATGGAACTAGCTTTTAAGCATTTATTTTTGAGCTTATCATATAAATAAAATAATATTTTGTATTTTTTATAGACGAATCAGTCTATAAATGCTATAGTATTAAAGACGATTCCGTCTATAAAATAAAGGAGGATATTTAAATGATTATTTTTACTGATATATTGAGATTAATTATTTCTATTATGATTGCATTTTTAGCAGGAAAACTTATATCCAAATTGAAATTACCTTCTATTTTAGGCTGGTTAATTGCAGGTATGATCTTAGGGCCATATGCAGTTAACTTATTAGGTGGTTCTGTACTTGAATCACAATGGTTTAAAGTGCTAGAGAGTATTTTTGAATGTACTTTTGGGTTGATAATTGGTTCAGAACTTATATGGTCTAAAATAAAAAAAGCTGGACCACAAATTATGATAACCACTATTACAGAATCTATAGGAACATTCTTAGTAGTTAGCTTGATATTTGGTGTCATCTTCTATTTTACACACATTCCTTTATATTTAGCATTTATATTTGGAGGAATTGCTTTAGCGACTGCTCCTGCTCCTTCTTTATCAGTAGTACGTGATATGAAAACAAAAGGACCAGTCACTAATACCATCATTCCTATGGCAGCATTAGATGATCTAGTTGGATCTGTTGTCTTTTTTCTCGTCATTGCTTTTGTTTCTGCTCATATTTCCACTGCAGGAATTTCAGTTCCAGTCGTACTTTTCCTAGTATTTTTACCAGTCTTTGTTGGAATTATGACTGGTTTCTTAGCTGGTTTGTTACTACGTCATGCCCATACAAATAACAGTACAATATTTATGATGATTTTCATGATGATTGTGTCTATTGGAATTGGCTTCTTGATTAATATTTTATTACCTGCTCCAATATTTAATTTTACACTACTTGGTATGGCCTATTCAACTATGGTTGCCAATATAGCAACAAAAGAACAGTTAAATCATATTATGACAGTTATGAATCCAATTATTGGATTATCTATGATTGTTGTAATTTTGAATTTAGGTGCTCCATTAGACTATCATTTGATTGCTGGTGCAAGTGTCTATACAATAATATATATTATTGCTAGAGCAATTGGAAAATATAGTGGTGCATGGTTTGGAGCAACAATCTCTCATGCTCCTCAATCAGTAAGGAAATATTTAGGTTTTACATTATTACCTCACTCTGGTGTTTCTTTAATTTTTACTGGCATTGCAGTATCTGTATTAAGTGGTCCAGCACCTGAATATGCAGCCACTGTCCAAGGAACCATTGCCGCTGCAGCTGTTATTAATGAATTTATTGCTGTGTTTATGGCAAAGAAAGGATTTGAATGGGCTGGAGAATTAAATAAGTCAGTCCAAAGCGTAACTGTATGAAACAAAAAGAACGACAAGAGCGAAGCAAACAAAAAATCATTCAAGCTGCTATAGAAGAGTTTGGTCAAAAAGGATATGAAAAAGTCACAATAGAACGTATTTGTTCAAACCACGCTATTTCAAAAGGAATGATGTATCATTATTATTCTCATAAAGATGAGCTATTTCTCTTATGTGTACAAAAAACTTTTAAAGCACTAAAATCTTATATAGAACAAAATATAGAGGATTTGTTTCAACAAAATACATTTGATGCTATTAGAAATTACTTTTTGATGAGAGAATATTTTTTTGAGTCATATCCTCAATATAAACTTATTTTTGAGACAGCTGTTATTTACCCGCCAAAGCATCTCTCTCAACAAATTCAAGTATTACATCAACCTATTATGGATATGAATTGTCATTTTCTTGAGAGTATTATTTCTAGGATACCTTTGCGTTTAGACTTAAGTACAGAAAAAGTGACTTGTTATTTACAAAGCATCGAACCAATATTACATTCAATAATCAATAGATATCAAACAGAAGAAACAGCCCAAGATTTACATTCAATGCTAGAGGTCACTCAAGAAGTTTTAAATATGATTCTTTTTGGTGTTATTCAGCAACCTAAGATATAAATCATTTAACCAAAATTAAGTTTAATATTATATAAAAATTTCAAACAGCTCAAAGGGATTTATTTCTAAATTATACAGGAAAAATCCTTTTGAAGGAGGGAACCCAAATAACAGACGATACAGAGAAAAATGTCTCAACGAACTACGGAGATTATTATCTCACAATCGAAAACATACTTAGACTTAATTAAAGATACTTATACAAGAATGAAGTGTTCAATATGCGGTTATGAAAAAGATGCTCCTGATTGGGTATTAGGAGAATTTAGAGGCGAAAATATAGCTAAAACAAATTTGGGTTATTACGTATTTAACGTACTAACCCTATTTTTACTTCTAAATACTAACGCTTCCAAATCCTCAATAAATGAAAAAGTAGAAAAAGCATGACACACTCAAGTTTTTCTACTTTTTTACATATATAATTTTATTTAACGACAATATTGACGATCTTATTTTTAACAACAATGACTTTGACAATGTTTTTTCCTTCTGTATGAATCTTTACATTTTCTTGGGCAAATGCTATTTCTTTAACAGCATCGTCATTTTCATCTTTATTCACATTAATTTTTGCTCTTAACTTTCCATTGACTTGAACAGCCATTTCAATAGTTGTCTGTTCTAACATTTTTTCATCATATGTTGGCCAATTCGCATAAGCAATAGATTCATCATGTCCTAACAATTGCCACATTTCTTCACAAACATGTGGAGCAATACAGCTTAACATTTTCACTAAATCTTCTGCATAAGGACGATACAATGTTTTTGCTTTATATGCTTCATTCACAAAAATCATCATTTGTGAGATAGCTGTATTAAATCCTAATGTGTCATAATCGTTTGTGACCTTTTTCACTGTTGAATGATAAATAAAGTCTAATGAATGATCGTTTTCATCACTTAATTTATCTGCTTCAATAATCAAACGATAAACACGATCTAGCCACTTTCTCGCACCATCAACACCACTTTCACTCCATGGCTTACTTGCTTCTAATGGTCCCATAAACATTTCATATACACGCAATGTATCTGCTCCATATGTTTCTACAATATCATCTGGGTTAATAACATTTCCTTTTGATTTACTCATCTTTTCGCCATTTCCACCCAAAATCATACCTTGATGATATAACTTTTTAAAAGGTTCTGGATGAGATAAGTAACCTTTATCATATAAATATCTATTCCACATACGAGAATACAATAAATGTCCTACTGCATGTTCTGGTCCTCCAACATATAAATCAACTGGTAACCAATGATCCAATAATTGTCTATCAGCAATAGCATCATGATTATGTGGATCAATATATCGCATATAATACCAGCTGCTGCCAGCACTTCCAGGCATTGTACTTGTTTCACGTTTTCCTTTTTTTCCATCAATCTCTACATTGACCCATTCATCTGCTTTATCTAATGGTGATGCCCCTGTCTTTGATGGTGAATAATCTTCTAAAGGTGGTAAGATTAATGGTAATTGATCATCTGATAAAGCTACTGAACTTCCATCATCAAAATTGACAACTGGAATTGGTTCTCCCCAATATCTCTGACGAGCAAAAATCCATTCTCTTAAACGATAATTGATTTTTTGTTGTCCACAATGATGATCTTCTAACCATTTTGTCATTGAAGCAATAGCATCTTGTTTATTCATTCCATTTAAGAAATCTGAATTAATATGTAATCCATCTTGTGTCCATGCCTCTTTTTCAACATCTCCACCTTCTAAAACTGGAATAATATCTAATCCAAATTTTTTAGCAAACTCATAGTCTCTATCATCATGTGCAGGTACTGCCATAATAGCTCCTGTTCCATATCCGGCTAAAACATAATCCGAAATCCAAATAGGAATTTCTTTTTGATTCACTGGATTAATTGCATAAGCACCTGTAAACACACCTGTCTTCTCTTTATTTAATTCTGTTCTTTCTAATTCAGATTTTGTTGCGCATGCTTGAACATAGTCTTCAACTTGTTGCTTTTGAGTGGATGTTGTTATTTTTGCAACCAATTCATGTTCAGGTGCTAAAACACAATAAGTTGCTCCAAAAAGAGTATCACAACGTGTTGTAAAAACTGTAAAAGTATCATCAAATCCTGAAACTTTAAAATCAACATGTGCACCAATAGATTTACCAATCCAATTTCTTTGAATTTCTTTTGTAGATTCTGGCCAATCTATATCCTCTAATCCTGCTAATAATTTTTCAGCATATGAAGGAATATCAATAACCCATTGTTTCATGTTTTTTCTAACAACTGGGAATCCCCCACGTTCACTCTTCCCATCAATAATTTCATCATTAGCTAAAACTGTTCCTAATTCTTCACACCAATTTACTGGAATATCCACATTTCTAGCCAATCCATCTTCATAAAGTTGTTTAAAAATCCATTGTGTCCATTTATAATAATCTGGATCACATGTAGAAACACATTTATCCCAATCAAATGAAAAACCTAGCATCTTTAATTGTTTTGTAAATGTTTCAATATTTTTTAAAGTGAATCCTTCTGGATGATTCCCTGTTTTAATGGCATATTGTTCTGCTGGTAATCCAAAAGCATCAAATCCCATGGGATGTAAAACATTAAATCCTTGCATTCTCTTCATTCTTGAAACAATATCAGTAGCTGTATAACCTTCTGGATGCCCTACATGAAGTCCCTGTCCTGATGGATAAGGAAACATATCTAATGCATAATATTTTGGTTTTGAAAAATCCCATACATCAGTATAAAAAGTTTGGTGGTCATCCCAATATTTTTGCCACTTTTTTTCTATATGTTTGTGATCAAACGACATCATTCATTCCTCCTTTTTCAAATAAAAAAAGCCATCCCTCTAAGGACGACTTGATCGCGTTACCACCTTAGTTCATATATTATCTCTATATGCACTCAACACTTTAACGCAGTGATACGATAGAAACTACTTTATTCATTCCTATATCTCCAAGGCGAGTTCATTGCTTCCATTCTCTTGTTTTCACCAACCACAAGTTCTCT
>CATOPA010000013.1 GCA_951801965.1 uncultured Erysipelotrichaceae bacterium
TTTTTCATCATTCTCCAATATATATTTTTCAATCATTTCATCACTATAACCTAACAAATGTCCAAATGCATAAGCTATATCTTTTCTTTGTTGGTGATAATTATTCTTTTTTAAAGCTTGTTTTTTCATATCTTTCAATTTTGTGTATAACTCAATATCTTGAATATTTTTATAGAAAATAATATTATATGTTTCTTTGTTTAATGAATAAGGAAATAAATCCGTAACCAAAGGATCATCATCTAAGTAATAATGTGTTTGATATTTTTCTGTGATTGTTTTTGCAAAGGGAATATATTGATCACGCAATTCTTTTGTTGATGATGGATGGGCTAATGCTATTTTCTTTAATCCTGCTTTTACCATTTCATTAAAACAATCCATAACACCACATCGATATGAATACTCATCTTTTGCTCTCTTTAAATCCAAATAACTTATCACATTATAAAGTGTCTTTAAAACTGCTGTACTTTTTTGAAAATATGATAATTGAGGCAACTTCAAATCAGGTATACAAATCACTGGAATCTGTGCATCATATGCTGCTTGAATACCTGCTTCACTATCTTCTAAAACAAGTGCTTCATAGTTTTGAATATTCAACTTTTCACACGCTTTTAAAAAGATATCAGGAAAAGGTTTTCCCTTTTTCACTTCAGCCCCATAGACAAAAGCATCAAAATATTTTATGATACGATGCTTTTCTAAAAGATTTTCAGCTCGTTTTGAAATGCTTGACGTTGCTAAGGCAATCAAATAATTCTCCTTTTTTAAATATTCTAATAATTCAATCGCTCCTTCTTTTAAAGAAACACTTTCCTTAGCAATAATTTGATTTTCTAATTCATGAAAATACTCTATTTCTTTTTCTTCATCATAATCAAGTTCATATTTTTCATTTATATAACGAATAGATGTTTTCAATGTTCTACCTGAAAATTCTTTAACATACTCCTCCAATTCAAAATCATAGTTATATTTTTTTAAAATCATTTGAAAGCATTGAAAAGAAATCATTTCAGTATCCACTAACAATCCATCCATATCAAAAATAACACCCTTTATCATATTTCCATCTCCCTTCAATAAGAAAATAATATAAAATAAAAATACAAAAGTCAACGGAATCATAGCTTTATTGCAAGTAGTGTTTGCTTTCTATAATTCATTACTTAAACAATAAAATTTTTCATAAATCTGACTTCTTATCTTTTATAAAAATATTCATATAAAAAAACATATACTTACTTTTTATATATGTTTTTACTTACAAAATTTATCCAAACAAAGTAGAAAGAGCCATAATAGCCGTTCCAATCGCAATAGCAATAAGTCCTATCATCGATTTTCTAGATAAGCGTTCATGAAATACAAAATATGAAAAGGAAACTGTTACAAGAATACTCAATTTATCAATAGGAACAACAACACTAGCCAATCCATCTTGTAATGCTTTGTAATAACAGAGCCATGAACATCCTGTAGCAAGTCCTGAAAGACAAATAAACATAAATTCTTTTTTTGGAATATGAGATAGTTCTTTCTGTTTTTTAGTGATGAGTACCATAAGCCATGACATCAGTAATACCACACTGGTGCGAATGGCCGTTCCTAAATTCGATTCAATCTGAAAGACACCAATTTTTCCAAGAATAGAACTGAAACTTGCAAATACAGCAGAACCGAATGCATAAAAAAACCAACCAGTTCCTTTTGATTCAGTTTTTTGCATATCATCTTTATCAATCATCAAAAATGTTCCTATAGCAATCAAAACAACAGCGACTCCACTATATATACTCATACTTTCATGTAAAAAAATAAACGCCATCAAAATTGTTAAAACTGTGCTTGATTTATCTACAGAAACCACTTTATGGGTTTGACCTATTTGAAGTGCTTTAAAATAACATAGCCAAGAGGCTCCTGTTGTTAATCCTGATAGAACTAAAAATATAAGTGTTTTGACATCAAGTGTACTTATTTGTCCTTGAGAGCCAACAATAAATACCATAAGCCATGAAAACAAAAGGACAATAATAGTTTGAATTGCGGTAGCAATAGTAGAATTTGTTTGTTTAATTCCACATTTTGCAAGAACAGATGTTATTCCTGCAAACAAAGCTGAACCAAATGCAAATACAAGCCACATAATCTCATCTCCCCTAAAACATAATGTTTCTTTTATTTTGGTATAGTTACTGTGATCGTTGTTCCTACATTCATTTTGCTTTCTAAGTCAATTGTTCCATTCATATATTGCAGAGCATGTTTAACTATAGAAAGTCCAAGTCCTGTACCACCAATCTGTTTAGAATGACTTTTATCCACTCGATAAAAACGCTCAAAAATTCTTAATTGGTGCTCTTTTGAAATTCCAATTCCAGTATCTTCAACAATCAAAACGGCATTTCCATTGTCTTCTTTTACAGTAACTATGACATGTCCCTCATTCACATTATACTTAATAGCATTATCACAAAGATTATAAACCACCTCATGTAAAAGCTGATGTACTCCTTTTATTATTGTTGTTTTTCCATGAAGAGACAATGTAACATGTTTATTTTCTGCTACAAATCGAAGAGATTCTAACTCAGCATTCACAAAGGCAAATAAATCTATTTCTTCCATAATAAAATCAGTTTGTTCATCAAGCTGTGACAAACGAATAATATCCTCAATAAGCGTCACCATTCTTGATGCTTCTAAGCGAATATATTTTACAAACTGTGGTATATCTTCATCCTTAACAAGTCCATTTTGTATAAGTTCAGCACTTCCCATAATAGATTGTAAAGGTGTTTTCAATTCATGAGACACATTCGCTGTAAATTCCTTACGATTACGCTCAGCGAAAACTTTTTCAGTCATATCAAAAATCAAAATAACTACACCAGAGACCTTATCTCTCGTTTCTACACGACTTGCACTCAGCTGATATTCTCGACCATCACGACTAACAACAAGTTCTCCTTTACCTGACTCCTCAGCCAAGCTAATCATTTTATTGATTTTTGGATCTCTTTCTAATAAAATAAAATCTTTTTTAATATAGTCATGATCTATATTAAAAAAACTTTCAGCTGCAGGATTAATACTCAAAATCATCCTATTTTCACCAAGCAATACTAATCCTTCATTCATGTTACTAATGACAGCAAAAAACTCATTTTTTCGTTCTTTTAACTCTTCACGCTGATTATGTATTTGCCTGTGCTGTTCTTCTAATCTTGTAAGTATTGGCGCAAGTTCATTATAAGTATCATTTTCCATTGGTTTATCTAAATTCACATTTTCAAGAGGTTTAACAATCCTTTTTGATAAACTATGTGAAAGAATGACTGAAAGTATAAGTGCAATAGCAAGAATAATAACAATAGAATCAATCATAGAAAATATAAGTGCTAATATAGTATAACGACTCATAGAAACACGAAGAACTGAGCCATTACTCAAACGTTTCGCATAATATACTGTCTGCTTAGTCAATGTAGAAGAGTAACGTGAACTTTGACCTGTTCCATTGATAAGAGCTTCTTTGATTTCTTTACGTTCAGCATGATTTTCCATCTCACTAAAATCCACCTGTGAATCAAAAAGAACATCCCCTGTTGCAGATACAAGTGTCAAACGACTCTCTAAATAATCTATATGATTCAAATAATCTATCCCAACATTCTCTATACCATCTGCCACAAGAGAGAGTTCAGTTTTCAATCCACTTTCTTGTTGTGCATTATAATAATTATAGAGTACTCCCATAATCAAAGCAAAACATGATAAAAAGACAATCATCGCTACAATAAAGATAGAACGAAAAATCTTTTTTGTCATCTGTTTACCTCCATACGATATCCTACATTACGCACTGTTTCAATTTTATTGCCATATATATTAAGCTTCTGACGCAATGTACGAATATGCATGTCGACTGTTCGTGTTTCACCAATATAATCCATTCCCCAAACATCATTCATAAGTTGTTCTCTTGTAAAAACCATTCCAGGATTTTGTAAAAACAACTTAAGAATTTCATACTCTTTAAAAGTCAGTTGAATGCGTTGATCACCAATGAAAACTGTATGTTCATCCATATTAAGCACCAATTCATCCATCTTCAAAATGTTTTGTGCAGGATTAAGATTACATCTACGAAGCACCGCCTTGACTCGCGATACCATTTCCATCATACCAAAAGGTTTGACAAGATAATCATCCGCTCCAATATCAAGACTTTGCACCTTATCGTATTCCTGTCCTTTAGCAGTAGCCATAATAACAGGAATACGACAAGTGTCTGGTGTCGTTTTTAAACGTTTTAAAATATCTACTCCATCATCGCCAGGTAACATAATATCTAAGATGATGAGTTCTGGTTTTTCATATTCTAGTGCCTTAAAAAAGGAGAGTCCATCTACAAAGCCTCTCGCCTCAAAACCCGTTGAATTTAAAGTATATATTTCAATCTGTCTTATATTCTCATCATCTTCAACACACCAAATCATAATTAATCTCCTTTATGTTCTCCTGTGATTGAGAAAATAACCCATTCAGCAATATTCACTGCATGATCTCCAATTCTCTCAAAATATTTTGCAATCATTAAAAGATCAAGAGCATATTCACCATTGACTGTCTTATTTTCAATCATTTCAATTAATGATTTCTTTATTTCTATAAAATAATTATCAACCACATCATCATGATGAATTGTCATTTGTGCAATCGTCAAATCACGTTTCACATAAGCATCAACACTTTCTGTAACCATCTCTATTGCTGCTTGTGCCATTTGAGAAATATCTTCACATTCCTTAATTATTTTCCCATTAAGAAATGGAATGATTTCAGCAATATCTGTCGCCTGATCTCCTATACGTTCCATATCCGTAATCATTTTAAGAGCAGCAGAAATCTGTCTCAAGTCACCAGCCACTGGCTGTTGCTGTAAAAGCAATTTTAAACAGAGTGACTCTATATCTCGTTCCATCTGATCAATCCCACTATCAGTAGATGATACTTTATGAGCAATCTTTTCATCACCAATCATAAGTGCTTTCGTCACAAGTGTAATAGCTTCTTCACACATAGCACCCATTTGTATAAGTTCTTTATTTAGCAAACTCAGTTGCTTATCAAATCTATTTCTCATTATCCGAACCTTCCTGTAATATAATCTTCTGTACGTTTATCCTTTGGCTGTTCAAACATTTTCTCAGTGTTTCCATATTCAATGAGATTACCTAAAAGAAAAAATGCTGTATTATCAGAAATGCGAACAGCTTGCTGCATATTATGTGTAACAATTATCACAGTATAGTTCTTTTTCAATTCTATCACAAGTTCTTCAATTTTTGAAGTTGAAATAGGATCAAGTGCACTTGTTGGTTCATCCATCAACAAAACATCAGGTTCTACTGCAAGAGCACGAGCAATACACAATCTTTGCTGTTGTCCTCCTGAAAGTCCTAATGCAGATTTGTTCAACCTATCTTTGACTTCTTCCCAAATTGCTGCACTGCGTAAAGATTTCTCTACAATTTTATCAAGTCTAGCTTTATCTCTAATGCCATGTGTTCTTGGCCCATAAGCAACATTATCATAAATACTCATAGGAAAGGGATTCGGTTTTTGAAAGACCATGCCAATATTTTTACGTAATCCATTCACATCCATTGTAGAGTTAAAAATATCTTTATCTCTATATAAAACTTCACCTGTAATCTTTACATTAGGAAGTAAATCATTCATTCTATTTAGCGTTTTAAGAAAAGTAGATTTCCCACACCCAGAAGGACCTATTAAAGCAGTAATTTTATATTCCTCGATATCCATATTTATATTTTTAAGTGCTTGTGTATTCCCATACCATAGACATAAATCTTTAACTGTTATAATATTTGTCATATATTTCTCCTTTTTTGAAAGTATTCCCCCATAAAATGTGCTAACAAATTGATGAGCATTGTCAAGATCATCAAAATTGCTGCTATAGCAAAAGCAATGCCAAACTCACCATTCTCCTTTGCATAAACATAGAGCGCTACAGTCAATGTAGCTCCAGGACTACTAAGACCACTAAAAATACCATTCAATGCATGAGCAAATCCTGCAGTAAAAAGAAGTGCTGCCGACTCACTCACAATTCGACCAACTGATAGAATACAGCCAGTAACCACACCATCTACACAACCAGGAAGAACAACTGTGCGAATCATATGCCATTTTCCTGCACCAAGCCCAAAGGCTCCTTCACGATAACTATTTGGGACAGTCTTTAAACTTTCCTGAGTCGTACGCATAATAGTAGGTAAATTCATGATTGCTAGTGTTAACGCTCCACAAATAAGACTTGTTTTCATTCCAAAAAATTGCTGAAAAACCAACATACCTACAAGACCATAAATAATAGATGGAATACCAGATAATGTTTCTGCCGCATACTCAATCATATTAACAATTCTTTTGTTTTGAGCATATTCAGTTAAATAGATTGCTGCACCCATACCAAGTGGCAACACAATAACCAATGTTGCTAATACTATATAAATTGTATTAAGAATATCTGGTAAAATTCCAATTCTATCTGATAAATAGCTTGGTTTTGTAGAAAGTAATTCCCATGAAATATGAGGTATTCCCTTCCATAATACATAGCCAATCAAAAACAGGGTAAGCATGCAAACTATGCTTACTGAAATCCACATCAATGATTTCATAAAACAGATAAAAGTCTTTCGCTTTGTACCCATTTATTCCACCTTCTCTCGTTTCAAAAAGAAATTGAGGGCCGTATTTATTAACATGATAAACAAGAACAACACAAGGGCTATAGAAAACAAGGCCTGCCTTTGTAATCCTGCAGAATATGACATCTCACTTGCTATAGCGGTTGTAAGAAATCGAACACTTTGAAAAATAGAAGGCATGTTTGGAGCATTTCCTGCAACCATCATCACTGCCATTGCTTCACCAATAGCTCTACCAATTCCAAAGACAATTGCTGTTGCAATACCACTTTTAGCAGCTGGAACTGATACACGAAAGTAGGTTTCCACTGGTGTTGCCCCTAACGCTAAAGAAGCATCCTCATAATCCTTTGGTACTGCTTCTAATGCCGTTAATGACATTTTAATAATAGAAGGCAAAATCATAATGGCTAACACAATAATTGCTGCTAGAAGTCCTGATCCATCTGGAATATGAAATAATGTACTTATTTGTGGAACAAGTACCATCATCCCTACAAGACCATAGACAACAGATGGTATCCCCGCTAACAAGCTTACCGCATTCGATACAACACTTTTAATTTTTGGATGAGCAAGTTTTGCAAGATATACTGCTGTCATAAAACCAATAGGTACACCTATGAAAACTGCACCAGCAGTCCCATAAATACTCGTTAATATAAAGGGAAGTATTCCATATTTTGGTTCTGCCAATACAGGTGCCCATTCCTTACCAAACAAAAAATGAAATAGACCAACTTCACGAATTGCTGGTATGCCAGAAATAATAAGATATATAGTCATTAATAAAACACAACCAACTGTAATAAGTCCTAACAATAGGAAAATACCATGTATGATATTTTCCATCAATTCCTTTTGTTTTTTCATTAAATATCACCTTTCAACACATAAGACGGGTCTCCTATAAAAGTTAAACCTGTTCATATCTATCTGCTTATTTTATAGGTACTACACCAGCATCCAAAAGAATTTCATTTGCATCTTTAGAAACCGCAAAGTCAAAGAATGATTGTGCAGTATCTGATAATTTTTCATCAGCTCTAGTTACAAGAATAAATGGACGTTGGACTACATAACTGCCATCCTTAACTGTTGCCTCAGTAGGTGTAATTCCATCTACCATTACCACCTTGACAGAATCTTTAACTGATGCTAGAGAAGCATACCCAATAGCATTTGAGTTATTTGACACTGTAGTAATAACATCTCCAGTAGATGTAAGCTCTTGGCGATATTGACAAGCATCTTCTGTTTTTGTAATAGATTCAAAACCATCTCTTGTACCACTTCCAGCTTCTCTACCAATAAGAACAATCGGTGCATCATTACCACCTACTTCTTTCCAATTTGTAATTTCACCAGTATAGATTTTTGCAATATCTTCAAGAGAAAGATCATTTACAGAATTTGCTGGATTGACAATAATCGCAATTCCATCTAAAGCAAGAACTGTTTCAGTCAGTCCTTTTTCTTTTTCATCATCTTTTAAATAGCGACTAGAAAGACCTATATCACAACGTCCTTCCATCACAGCCGCAATACCAGAACTAGAACCAGTAGGGTTATAAGTAAAAGTGACCCCACTATGATCAGATTCAAACTTTTCCCCGAGTGCACTAATCACTTTTTCCATAGAAGTAGAACCATCTGTTGATACTGTACCACTTGTTTTATTTCCACAACCTACAAGTGCAACTAAAGAAAACACAAATACTAATGCAAGACAAATTTTTTTCATAATATATATTCTCCTTTAAATTTATTTTTCATCCTACGCTCACATTCTAAATACTCTATGTCAAATCTAAAACCACGCTTTTGTAAAATCAATGTAAAACCGAATATATTGCGTTTGAATTTATTTCTTAAAGTGAGTTTTATCAACACCTATCATATCAATACAATTCACAGTATATTTTACTTTTTTAATAGATTTTCATATCAAATATATTCATTTTATGATATAGTGTTAAATGGTGATAAAAATGATAAAAGAATTTCAAAAATTATTAAAAGAAAAGAAAATTGATTTTTATATTGTTCCTACTGATGATGATCATCAGTCAGAAACTGTGGGAGCTCATTTTCAATCTCGCGCTTATTTAAGCGGATTTAATGGAAGTGCTGGAACTTTACTTGTGAAACAAGATGCTGCTTATTTATGGACTGATGGGCGTTATTTTATACAGGCCGCAAAGCAACTCAAAGAAGGAATTTCATTAATGAAAATGGCTCAAAAAGGTGTACCAACTTTATTAGAATTCTTAAAAGAGAATGTAAAAGATGGTGATGTCATTGCTTTTGATGGACAAACAATGAATGCAAAATTTGTTTTGGATATGGAAGAGATGATTGAAGCTGATTTTGATATTTGTTGTATTGATCTTTTAGAAGAGTTCTGGAAAGACCGTCCAGCAATATCATGTGAAAAAGCCTTTCTCTATGATATGAAATATCATGGTCAACCTGCACATGAAAAGATACAGATTATTCAAGAATATATGAAAGAAAATCAATGTGATGCTCATTTGATAACAGCCTTAGATGATATTGCTTGGACTTTCAATTTAAGAGGAAGTGATATTCCTTCTTCTCCAACTGCATTATCATTTGCTTTGATTACTTTAAATAAGTCTTATCTTTATTTGCAGCAACAAGCTTACAGTCAAGAACTCAAAGATGCTTACGCAAAAGAAAATATTATCATTAAAAATTATTATGATATTTATAATGATGTCAAAACATTAGAAGGAAGAGTACTTGTGAACACTTCACAAATCAATTATCAGCTTTTTGAAGCAATTCATTGTGAAATTGTTGATGGAATGAACCCTTCTCAAGCTTTTAAGGCTATAAAAAATGAGGTAGAAATTGAAAATACTAAACATGCTCATCTTAAAGACGGTGTCGCAACAACGAAGTTTATGTACTGGTTAAAAAAGAACTATGGAAAAATAGACATGGATGAAATCAGTATTACTAAAAAAGTATTAGAATTCAGAGAACAGCAAGACCTCTTTGTTGAAACAAGCTTCTCAACAATTTGTGCCTTTAATGAAAATGCTGCATTAATGCATTATCACGCAACTCAAGACAGTCATTCACCTATTGATAAAGATGGAATGCTTCTTATTGATAGTGGATCTCAATACTTAGATGGAACAACAGATATCACAAGAACTTATGTTCTTGGAAAAATCTCAGATATCCAAAAGAAACATTTTACAATGGTTTTACAAGGTATGTTAGCTTTACAAAATGCATCTTTCCTTTATGGATGCACTGGACAAAACTTAGACATTTTAGCAAGAACACCTATGTGGAATGAAGATATTGACTATCAATGTGGAACTGGACATGGTGTTGGTCATTTCTTAAATGTTCATGAAGGCCCTCATGGTATAAGACCAAAAGCAAAATTCCAAGGTGAAGGATGTTGTTTTGAGGCAGGTATGGTTGTGACTGATGAACCTGGTATTTATCTAGAAGGACAATATGGTATTCGTTTAGAAAATGAACTTTTATGTGTTGAAGGAAATGAAAATGAATATGGACAATTCTTACATTTTGATGTTTTAACACTTGCTCCTATTGATTTAGATGGAATTGATACAACATTGTTAACATATAAAGAAAAGAAATGGTTAAATGATTATCATAAACTCGTTTATGATAAAATTTCTCCATTTATGAATGAAGAAGAAAAAGAATGGCTTAAAGAATATACAAGAGCAATATAAAAAAGCATTAAGGGACACTTTATACAAAAAGTGTCCTTTCAACATAATAATATGGAGGATAAAATGGATTTATTCAAAGCGATAAATGAAAGACATTCTGTAAGAACTTATACAGAAAAAAAGATTGAAGGTAAAGTCAAAGAAGATTTATATTCATTTATAGAGCAATGTAATCAAGAAAGTGGTTTACATTTACAACTCATCCTAGATAAGCCAGAGACTTTTAGTAGTTTTATGGCACACTACAGTCATTTTTCAGGTGTTAAAAATTACATTGCTCTTGTAGGAAAAAAGAGTTATGACCTAGAGGAAAAATGTGGATATTTTGGTGAAAAAATTGTCTTATATGCACAAACACTAGGTTTAAATACTTGCTGGGTTGCTTTAACTTACAGTAAAAGCAAAACAAAATTTAAGATTGATAAAAACGAAAAGTTATGTCTTGTTATTGCACTTGGATATGGAGAAAATCAAGGGATTCCTCACAAATCAAAATCTAGAGAAAACGTTATGACTGTGAAAGAAAATCCGCCAGAATGGTTTATAAAAGGAATTGATGCTGCTTTACTTGCACCTACAGCTATCAATCAACAAAAGTTCACATTTTCCTTGATAAATAATCATACTGTTTTAGCAAAAGCAGGATTAGGATTTTATAGCAAAATTGATCTTAGTATAGCAAAATATCATTTTGAAATTGGTGCAGGAAAAGAAAACTTTCAATGGAAATAAAGATAATCAAAAAAGTATAGTTACATGACTATACTTTTTCATCATCTTATATGGAAAGTCAATTGACCTTTTCCTTTTTTCTTTCAAGACGTTGATTTGTCCACCTTCTTAAAAGTTCATAAATCACAGAGAAAACAGGCAAACCAAAAATCATTCCTATAATACCAAACAATCCTCCACCAACACTTACTGCAAACAAAACCCATAAAGCAGATAATCCTACAGAATTTCCCACAACATGAGGATAAATTAAGTTAGATTCAAACTGTTGTAGCATAGTACTAAAAATCAAGAAAATCAATGCTTTTAATGGTGAAACAAAAACAATAAGAAGACATGAGATAAATGCTCCAATAATTGGTCCAAAGTATGGAATAATATTTGTAAAACCAATAATCAATGCAGCAATAGAAGCATAAGGTATATCTAAAATAACACAACCTATATAACATAAAACTCCGATAATCACTGACTCTGTTAATTGTCCAGCAAGAAAGCTTTCCATTGTTGAAGAAACCAAATGAATAAGATCCACTGAGAATGCATACTGTTTTTCACTCAAAAAAGCTTTTCCTAATTTTTTCACTTGTCTTATTAATTTATCTTTAGAAAACAACATATATACAGCCATTATAAATCCCATAACAACATTAAAAATTCCTGTCGCAAAATGAGTTACACTATTTGCAATACTTGGTACCCATGTTGAAATTTTATCAAAAACCGTTGTCCCTAAAGTTTCTTGCAATTCTTCTAACTTATTTAATATTTCTGGTGAAATATGAAATCTTGTTGTAAAATAATCAAACCATTCTCCTAAAACTTTCACAACATGAGGGAAATCATCAATCAATAATTTTATATTTTCTATAACTTGTGGAACAATAACCATAATAATAAAGAAAATAATAAAAACAATAAGCAATAATGATAATATAGCAGCAACTGTTTTTCTTTTTTTCATATTTTCAATAGGTAATTTCTTCACTAAATATTTCATTGGAATATGAATAATAAAAGCTAAAACAATACCTATAAGAAAAGGATTAATAACCGTTAACAAAGTCCCTATAAATCCTATAATTTCATCAAAATACATTAAACATAAAATCAACCCTGCTATATATGTTACAAAAATAAACATATTCTTCAATGTTATATCTCTTAATTTATTTGAAACGTTCATCATATCACCTTCTTGTATATATTATAACTTAAATATGTATTCATTGTGAAGAAAGAGTCTATTTTTTATCATATACTCTTTTATATTAACCCCAAGCTTCTTTTCAGTTTCAAAATTCTTTTGACAGATTCATTAATTTGTTCCTCACTGATTTGACCTTTTTTTACAGAATCGATAACAGCAGGAATTTGGACTTCATAATCAGTACAACATAACAAATCATTTCCAGCTTGAATTGCTAAAACAGCTGCTTTATCATCAGAAAATTGAGAAACACCATCCATACTTAAATCATCTGTAATAATAACTCCTTGGAAATGGAGTTCTTCTCTTAAAATATCATGAACTTTTTTTGATAAAGATGCTGGATACTTTTGATCTAAACACTCTACTATATTATGTGAGACCAAAACAATATCTGCACCAGTATCAATACCTGCTTGAAACGGTAAAAAATCTGATGATACAAATTCATCATAAGAACGTTTATCATATGCAATATTTGTATGTGTATCAATATTGTGACCATACCCTGGGAAATGTTTGAGTACCGAAGCCACTTTATTATCTTTCATAACACTGACAACAGTTTTAATATATTCACTTGTTGAAGAAGCATCTTTTCCAAAACTTCTTTCGAACATAAAATCATCTTGATGAGTAGAAATATCACAAACAGGAGCAAAGTTGACATTCACTCCTATTTCTTTAAGAAGCTGACATTTTTCTTGTGTATCTGTTTTGATGAGCTCCATTCCACCTTGCTTATAAAGTGACTGTGGTGAAAGAAAAGGTGTTTGTCTATATTGTGAAAATTTACTTATACGATTAACTGTCCCACCTTCTTCATCTACTCCTATAAAAAGAGGAATCTTCGCGGTTTCATGATAAGTCTTTATTTTTTCTACTATACTTTGTTTATTCTCATTTTCAAAATCTCTCGCAAAGAGAATATACCCTCCTATATGATAAGAGGAAATAACTTTGTTTTGTTGACTCTCTGGATGTCTTACAATGAACATTTGACCAACTTTTTCTTCCAATGTCATGTTCTCTATCAAATCATCAATTCTATTATCATCATTAATTTGTGGAATATGAGCCGAGGAAGAAGCTGACTGTTCAGACTCTTTATCAAATAAAACTTTCAAACATATCACACTTATCATACATAAACATATTAAAAGTAAAATAATCTTTTTCATCTTTATCACCTATCTATATGAAAAGGCGTACAATGACGCCTATAATTCTTCTCCATTTGTTTCAATAACTTTTTTATACCAATAATATGAATCTTTTGGAATTCTATTTAATGTTCCAGAGTTTTCATCTTCTTCTCTATCAACATAAACAAAACCATATCTTTTTTGATAACCATTTAACCAACTTAATAAATCTGTATATGACCATGTACAATATGCCAAAACTTCACATCCATCATCAACAGCTTTCTTTAATTCTTCTATATGCGCTTTTAAGTAAGCAATACGATAAGGGTCATGAACTTTACCATCTTCTACCTTATCAAATGCACCTAAACCATTTTCAGAAATAACAATTGGTAAAGCATAACGTGAAGTAATTTCTCGACAGCACATTCTCAGTCCCATTGGATCTATTGTCCAATCCCAATCAGTTGTTGGTAAAAATTCGTTTTGTGGCTTTTTATACAATCCTGGAATTCCTTGAACTTTCGCAGTCCCTTTTTGTCCTGTTGTATTCATTTCATGTGTTGTTCCTACACCATCTAATGAATTGTATTCTATCACACATGTCTGATAATAATTCACTCCCATAAAATCAATCAATGTGGCTGCTTCCTTCATAATTTCTTCATCACCATTTAAAATATCAGGCGCAACATTTAATGATTTTAAAAATGCCATTGCACTCTTTGGATAGCGTCCATATCCATAAACATCCATCCACCAATAATTTTGCAAATCATCGTAATCAGCTTTTGCCATCGCATTTTCTGGTTTACAATCATATGCATAACTTGGACTATAAGCAAAGCTTGCTCCTACTTTTGCACTTGGGAATAATTTCTTTAACGCAATCACACTCTTTGCATGCGCCATATTCGCATGATGATTTACTTGATAGAAAGTTTTCATATCATCTATTTTTCCTGGTGGATGCATTCCCTCTAACCATCCAAATGATGTAAAGATATTTTGTTCATTCATTGTAATCCAATATTTAACCCTATCTCCATATCTTTTAAAGAGTGTTGTTGCATAGTTGACATAATCATCAACAATTTGTCTGTTTTCCCAACCATGATATTGTTCTTCTAAAGATTGAGGCATATCCCAATGATAAACAGTGACCATTGGTTCAATTCCATATTTTAATAATTCATTAATCAAATCATCATAAAATTTTAATCCTGCTTCATTGACTTGTCCATTTCCATTTGGATAAATTCTTGCCCAAGCAATAGAAAAACGATAAGTTTTTAAGCCCATGTCAGCCATTAGTTTCACATCTTCTTTGTAACGATGATAATGATCAACAGCTTTATCTCCTGTTGTTCCCTTAAAAGTTTTTCCAGGAATTCTTACAAATCGATCCCAATTTGTAATTCCTTTTCCATCCTCATTCCAGCCACCTTCAACCTGATAAGCAGCAGAAGCACTTCCCCACAAAAAATCTTGTGGAAATCCTTGAGTATTTTTAAATAACATAATGTCCTCCTTATTTTATATTTTCATTCACAAAATCTATTAAAGAAAGTGAATAAGAATCATTTTGACCTTTTAATTCATATAAGTGTTTTTCCTTAATTGGAAATAAGAATTTATGTGAAGAATCGTGATTATATAATGGAAAAACCATCTTAAAAGGAACATCTTCATCATATTTTGAATGAATATAAACTGTTGGTATAACATTCTTTTTCACAAGTTCTACTGTATCAATTTTTTTAATATCATATTTGAGTTCATCTTTAATAACTTTTCTAATAATAGGTCCACAAATAGCCTTTGATACTTTTGTATCTCTTTGACATAATGATACCAGATAATGGTAAACTGTATCATAGGCTCCCTCACTGATAATCAAATCTACATTCTTTAACTTTCCTAGCCCTGAAGTATTTAAAATAGTATTTGCGCCCATACCTTGACCATACATTACAATTCTATGATCTTCTCCATATTTTTGTAAAATATATGTATTGAAATACATTAGATCAAAAATATCTTTATAACCAAATCCTCTAATATATCCATCACTTAATCCATGAGCATTGGCGTCAACCATCAAAATATTTTCATTTTCAAAAATATCTTGTAAATACTTTACGGTCTCCTGCAAAGAAAAAGCAGATTTTCCTAAAGCATGTAAACAAATCACAGTACGTTTAGCATTCTCTTTTTCAATCAAATATCCTTGTAAAAACATTCTTTTATGATTTTTAATCTTAATCTTTTGAGCATGAAGATTTTCATACCAATTTCCTTGATCTTCTTTATTCAAATGCTCCCTATAAACCATCTTTTTAGCAAATTGATTAGCTAAAGCAAAGCCAGCTGTTAAAGTCGATGCAGTCAATGTTGAAGCCACTGCACCTGTCATCATTATCTTTTTTCTCATTTATACCACTCCTTAAAATTATCCATCAATAATCTATTTATATTTTTAACCTGTTCAAAAGAACTCAGGCGATAATTATCATTATCCATACGTGCAGCAAAATATTGAATTGCTGTCATCAATTCTTCCCTTACCTTAGGCTTAACTTTATCTGGAAACGTTTCAATAGGGAAACATGTAAATATAAAAGTATTATAATCTTCATGAAACAAATCAATCAATATGCGATAGCCCTCACTCTTTAATAAAGAATTTCCTAAAGCTAAATCTAAATCATGATTTGCAAATGTCAGCATATTGTTAATAATTTCTCTTAAAAACTTAATAATGACTGCATAATATTGTTCATAATCATTATGGAAAATATAATATATATAAGAAAAAACTAAATTTTCATTTTCTCTTTCTTCATCTTTATCCGTAAGTATAAGACTTTCTTTCAAAGCATTAATCATTGTATTTGTGACCAATACATGTGATAACACCAAAGATCCAAAATCGGTCATAATTGCAAAAGAAAACCTAGTATGTAAACAAAGTGTATAAATGGCATGGAAAAGTTCTTCTTGAACGTGCTTATAAAACTTATCTAAATAGGTATAAACAAGTTTAATAATTTCTCTAATATAATACAAATGGTATTGATATTCTGTTCCTAAATACTTTGAATCACTGCCTTCCCATTCATATTCATAAAGAACATTCTCTAATAAAATATTCACACTATCTATAAATTTTTTATAGCTTTTACGAGCTAATTGTGCTTTCAAACAAGGAATAAAAATATTATAAAATTTATCCATTGTTTCTTGATTAATTCCATAATGATATTTCATATAATCTAAAACATTATAAAAATCTATAGGTTCTAAAATATTATTCGTTTCTAAAGAAGTATTCTTTATAAAACTTTCATATAGAGAATAATGTAAAGCACTTTTATATTTCAATTTATTTAAAAGACGAGAAACAGCATCTTTGACAATGTACAAACACTCCTGTTCGTGAAGTTCCTCTGAAAAAGAATATATGACTTCATCAGTAATAGTAAGCTCTACAAAAATATCAATCTCTCTAAAGTTTTGATCTAACATATAGTAGTGGTTCTTAAAAACATTCTCTTCTATTTGATATCCACTATGATAACGATATTTTCCTATATATTGTGTATGATGTTTATCTAAAAAGCTTTGAAGAACTTGTTGATCAAATAGCATATATTCCTCCCCTATTCTTTATGAGCAGCTCTAAATCTTGGTAAAAAGTCATTTCTAACATATTGAACAGCAATGGCTCTAATATTCTCTTTTGAATAATCTCCACCAATCATTAGTGAAGTATCCATAATTTCTTTTGTAAGTATTGTTAATTCATGATCTGTTAAAAAAATCTTCTCTAAAGCTATAGTCGTTTTAACAATATTCTTACATTCATCAATATAAGCTGATTTATCTATATCTGTCACATGTTCCACTTTTTCCACCTCGCTTTTCTATTATATCATGAATAAGATGTATTGTTATAAATTTTATTCAAAATTAATCATGTTTTTTTTGATATTTTTCTATCTAAAAAAACGAATATCCTCAATAACCTCTATATTTAGACTTTCTAAAAAACTTTTGACTTGAAAATAAAGATCTTTATTTAATAATGCTTGACTTTCATGAGCATCTACACCAATAATCATTTGGTTTTTCACTTCTTGAACTATTTTAAGAAAGCCATTTGAAGGATAGTGGCGATGCGTACTATAACCAAGTAAATTAAACTCTAAAGGCACTTGATATTCTTTAGCACATAAACATAATCTTTTCATTTGTTCATAATAATAAGGGTCTTGTGCATTAAAAAAAGCCAGATCTGGATGTGCTACATAACTATATAAACCTGTTTTTATGGCCTTGATACAATTATCAACATACTTTTTTAATTGTGCTTTATTCAAAGGTCTTCCAAAGTATATTCCAGTTTCATCACTATCATCAAAATGATTTCCTAAAATAATATAATCCAATTCATATTCATCAATGATTTCTTTTAACCAATCCATATACTTTGGAAAATACTCACATTCTAAACCAATTTTAATAGAAATATCATTTTTATATTTTTCTTTTAATCTTCTTAATGTTTTCACATAACCCTCTAGCTTATCTTCTTCCATACGCATAGAAGAATGAAAAGAAGAATGATATCTCCAAGGAGTATGATCACTAAAGCCTAATTCACTATATCCTGCTTTAATGGCATTAATGATATATTCCTCTTCGCTATCTATCGCATGATAGCAACGTCTTGTGTGTGTATGATAATTTCTCATGAAGTTACCTCATTTCTACCTCTTTTTCTTATTTTTAATAATATCAAACCAGAGACTACAAAACATGTCCATATCCCACCATGGTTTAAATCACTTGTTTGCACAAGATTTTGTTCTTGAGAAACTTCAATAGGTATTTTCACATCATATCCAAGATATTGAACAATGAGATGTGTATCTGAAAATGAAACTGTATCACAAACAGCATGAAACAAACCAATATCATCAATAATTTCTTTTTTTCCACTTTGATATGTACAAGCCAACTGCAAACCTGATAAATCAACAATATCTCCATTTTGATAATTTGTTTTATAAGGTAAGGTCAATAAAACGACTGAAGCAATATCATCTTTAAGGACTTGATAATGCTGATTTTCAAATAATGATTTGATTGTATAATTAGGGTTATCCATATGATTAATTTCTATAGTTGCTTGATGATATGAACCAGCCTGACTTGTTGAGGGAAAAGAAACTAAGCAATCTGCATAAACATTATCACCTAAAATAATATCATCACTTTCTATTTTTAATTTTTGATAATGATGTTGTGAAGCCCCATTTTCAAAGACTTTAAAATCAAAAGAAAGATTCTCTATTGGTTTTGGTAAAATGCGAAATGTTCCTAGCTGTAAATCTTGAACACCAGCGAAAAGATCTCCATCTTCAATATCAACACTTACCATATATTCACCAGCATGAATAGGCTTTTTAACACTTCCATTGTATTTAACTGTTATTTTTCCTACTCCTACAATCCCTTCCTTCAATGCAACTTGAACATCTTTTTCTTTTTGATCATAAATTGCATCTGTCAGCTGATATGATAAGAAATCTTTCTTGATGACTCTGCTTAATACAAGATGTAATGTACTATCTTTTTGAATAGAATAATCCTGTAGTGTATGACCATCTTCTAAAACTTTCCCTGCAAAAATAAGATTTTGTTGGAAAGATAGGATACCCTCTTTTTCTTCAATCTTCGCTTTCACGCTTTTAATATCATCTGTTGGTTCAACTTCTAATGTGATATGTTTTCCTGTTAATGTTTTCACAAAGATTTGCATAGCATAAATATGATTTACAGATATACAAACGACAAATACCATAACAAGCATACACAAAGTCAATCTTTTGATAAGTTTCATTTTCATCCCTTCTTTCTCTTTAAAAAAATAGGGGAAACCCCTATTCATAATCACATGTATATCCACGCATATCTAATTCTAATTTTTCAACTTGCCAATTATCTAACAAATCTCCTAATTCCTCTTTAATTCTTACAACACCTTTTGTATCACTCGCATCTATGACTGCCATAATTGTTGGTCCAGCACCTGATAAATAAGCACCTAAAACACGTTCATCTTTTTCTAAGATATTCATAATATCATCATAACCTTGAATCAAGCCACCACGATATGGTTGATGTAAACGATCTTTAAAACCAAGTTTCAGCCCTTCATTATAGCCATTAATTAATGATGCAACCATCAGTGCCAAATGAGAAACATTCGCAATAGCATCAGCACGTGGTAATTGTTGTGGTAAAACTGAACGTGATTTTTCCGTTGATAAAGTAAATGGTGGAATCAAAGCAACAAAACGATAGTCATGTTTGACTGGAATATTGAGTGTTGTCACACAATCACTCATAACAGATACAGTTAATCCCCCAAAGATAGCAGGAGCAACATTGTCTGGATGTCCCTCAATTTTTGTTGCAAGCTCCAATATCTCTTGTCTATCATCATAACGATCAACAAAAGCAAATGCTCCTACAATCCCTGCAACAATACATGTAGAACTACTTCCCAATCCCCTTGTATAAGGCACATCTCCACTACATTCTATACGTACCCCTTGAAAAGATAATCCACAAGCTTTTGCCCCCTCAACAAAAGCTTGATAAGTCATATTGTCCTCATTACAAAACTGAACTGGACAACCTACAATCTCTAATCCCTCATCTATCAGTTCAAAAACAAAAGTATTATATAAAGTGACAGCTAATCCTGCAACATCAAATCCTGGTCCTAAATTGGCACTTGTGGCAGGAACTTTGACTTTGACTTTCATAAATTGATCTCCTTGATTTGTTCACCAATAAAATCAACAATAGCTTCTTTTTCAATAACTTTTTTGTGTAATATCTCTCTATCCTTCATTCCTTGTAATGGTGTAGGAATCTCTACTTTTGTCATTTGATTCAATGCTTCAGTTGCTTCATATTCATCTAAAACTTTTCCACTCACTGATTGATAAACAGAACCAGGGAACTTATATGGAGAAGCAGTTGATAAAAGAATATTTTTTGTTTGATCATTTGTTTCTTTTTGATATGTCTTATACACACCATATCCAATAGCAGTATGCGTATCTAATAAATATCCATTTTCTTGATAACAAGCTCCTATTGTTTTTAAAACCTCTTCTTCACTTAGCCAACCAGCTTTAAAGTTTTCTTGAATCATATTCAATAAATCATCATCAACCTTATAAACGCCTGTCTCATTTAAACGTTCCATATAACCTTGAACCTTTTTTGCATCCTGACATAAGAAATAAACAAGTCTTTCTAGATTACTAGAAACTAGAATATCCATTGCTGGGGCATTTGTTTTATAAAATTCTCTATTCGCATCATATGTTCCAGTATGGAAAAAATCTGTTAAAATATTATTTTTATTAGATGCAACAATAAATTGATGAATAGGCAATCCCATTTGTTTTGCTATATAACCTGCTAAACAGTTACCAAAGTTTCCGCTAGGAATTGTAAAGTTTACTTTTTCACCTAAAGTGATTTCTTTTTGTTTAACTAAAGTCATATATGAATAGAAATAATAAACAATTTGAGGAATAAGTCTTCCAATATTGATTGAGTTTGCTGAAGATAAGAAAACATGATGCTGATCACATAATCCTTTTAATTTTTCAGATTGAAAAGCTTTTTTAACAGCTGTTTGTGCATCATCAAAATTCCCCTTAATTCCAATAACATCAACATTATGACCAGTTTGTGTCACCATTTGCTGTTTTTGAACTGGAGATACACCATCAATTGGATAAAAAACCTTAATACATGTTCCTTCAACATCTTTAAATCCTTCTAATGCTGCTTTTCCAGTATCACCAGAAGTTGCAGCTAAAATCATAACTTCTCTTTCTTCACCTTTTTGTTTAAGTGAATAAGTCATAAAACGTGGTAGCAATGATAATGCCATATCTTTAAAAGCTGCTGTTGGTCCTTGGAAGAGTTCAGCAATATAAACTTTTCCTGCTTTTTTCACTGGAACAACATCTTTCGGGAATAATCCCTCACCATAAGCCTGATGACATAATTTTCTTATATCTTCCTTTGTCCCCTCAGGTGTAAATACAGAAATAATTTCAGTGGCCATATCTTCATAATTCAAATTTTCTAAAGCTTTTAAATCTTTTTGTTCTATCTTAAAGTCTGGCACTAACAACCCACCATCACAACCAATACCTTGTAAAATAGCTTCATAAAAATTCAAAGGCTCTTGTTGACCTCTTGTACTTATATACATTTTTTCTTTCATAAGAATACCCCCAATCAATTGTTTGTTTTATTGTATACAATTTAAAATTGTAAGTCAATAAAATAGTTAATTTCCTTACAATACCAACTCTTTTTATCTATTATTCTAAATATTTATTATTTTTTAAATTTTTTCTCATTTTCCTTCATATTCTTAAAATATATTGATAAAATACGATTGTTTTGTCATATTTTTTTTGACTCCTTATTAAGAATATACTATAATATTTTCATTAAAAATAAAAAGGAAGTGTAAAATATGAGCAAAATTAATATACCTGAAACTTATAAGCCTCATTTAGATCTTATTGAAACTGAAGTCGCTATAAAGATGATTAAAGATACATTTGAAAGAAGATTAGCAGAACAATTACGTTTAACACGTGTATCTGCACCTTTATTTCTTTTAAAAAATACAGGGTTAAATGATAATTTAAATGGTATAGAAAAACCTGTTTCTTTTACATCATTTGAATTAAATCATGATGATGAAATAGAAATCATTCATTCTCTAGCAAAATGGAAAAGAGATGCTCTTTATCGTTATCACTTTGAAAGACACACTGGTCTCTATACTGATATGAATGCAATTAGAAAAGATGAAGAATTAGATAATATCCATTCTATGTATGTGGATCAATGGGATTGGGAAATGGTTATTTCTAAAGAAGATAGACATTTAGAATATTTTAAAGCTATTGTCTCTAAAATCTATAATGCTCTCTTAGATGTTGAGTTTTTAATGATTAGACATTATCCACAGCTTGGAGAATCTATATTACCTGATGAAATTTATTTTATCACTTCTCAAGAGTTAGAAGACATGTATCCAGACTGTACTCCAAAACAAAGAGAAAAAGCTATCACGAAAGCAAAAAAAGCTGTTTGTATACTACAAATTGGAGATGTTTTGGCATCTGGTCAAAAGCATGATGATCGTGCTCCAGATTATGATGATTGGAAATTAAATGGAGATATCTTAGTATACAATCAAGTCTTAGATGATGCTTTAGAAATATCAAGTATGGGTATTCGTGTAGATAAAGAAGCCCTTGTTGAACAACTCACAAAATCTCAAGTGACTGAACGTTTAGAACTTCCATATCATCAAAATATTATTCAAGATGTTTTACCTTTGAGTATTGGTGGAGGAATCGGTCAAAGCCGTTTATGTATGTTCTTTTTAAGAAAAGCACATATTGGCGAAGTTCAAGCTTCTTTATGGGATGAAGAAACATTAAAAATATGCCAAGAAAAAGGCGTTCATATATTATAATTATTGAATAAGAGGAAATATGTTTTGACATATTTCTTTTTTTATATTTTTTTCATTTAAAAAAAAGAAAATGAACATTTTTATGTGTATATATATAGTAGAGCTAACTATATAAAAATCAAGAGTTTTTAATGAAAAAATCTGAAAATTTAAAATTACTGATTTTTTGAGTTGACTAGTATTGTTCTTTGAAAAGTGAATAGTGATTTGTTATTTTTGGGCATGACAAAAATAACCTTGATAAAGGCATTTTTAAAATTTGCGTTCAGTTATTTATTATTTTAAAAGTTTGGAGTCAAACTGCTGACCTGTACTTAATAAATGATAGATAATTCTAAGCAGCTTTCTTACACAATGTCCTTGAGCACAACGATGACCTTTACCTTGAGAAATCTTTTTTTGATAATATGCCTGGAATACAGGATTGAATCTAATGACAGGCAATATGATCTGATATAAGTTTTTTCTCAGATATTTTGATCCTTTCTTCGTAATACTGGTGTGTTGTGCAGTGTATTGGCTAGATTCGTAATGTAAAGGAGCGACTCCTGCAAATTTTATGATTTGAGATGGTTTAGAATAGTTGCATATATCTCCTAATTCAGCTAAAATAGAAGTACCAGAGAAATGAGAAATTCCTGGTATGGATAGGATAGGAGAGTTGTTTTGAACAGAGAACTCTTCTATTTTTTTATCTACCTCAGCGATTTGTTCATTAATAAGTTTTATTTGATTGACAAGATGTTTGATCTGAATGACATCAGCTAATGAAGAAATACCAATAGAGTTTATAGCACATTCTTTAAGCTGCTCAGGAGTTAAGGAAATACGTTTGCCTCTACCGCTGATTTCAAAACATTTACGAATTGTTCTTATATTAGAATGAGCGATATTTTCAGCACTACCAAATGTTTTCAGTATATTCATATAGACTGTACCATATTTGGAATTAAATAAGCTGTTAAACTCAGGGAATACAATATCGATAGATTTTTGAAGACGATTTGTATAAACGTTCAATTCTTCTTTTAGATTATGATGATGTCTGGTTAATTGTTTCTGTTCATAAAGATCAAAGCT
>CATOPA010000014.1 GCA_951801965.1 uncultured Erysipelotrichaceae bacterium
ATGGTAGGGAATCAACAAATAACATTTATGTCTGCATTTGCTTTGGCATTAGGAATCGCTATACAGAATTTTCCTGAAGGAGCTATTATTTCAATGCCTTTACAAAGTGAAGGAACTGGTAAGAAAAAAGCGTTTATATATGGAACATTATCAGGAATTGTTGAACCAATAGCATCTCTTATAACGATTCTTTTATCACAATTTATTATTCCAATACTACCTTATTTATTATCATTTGCTGCTGGAGCCATGATATATGTTGTCATAGAAGAATTAATACCAGAAGCATCAATAGGAAAACATTCAAACATAGCAACAATTGGTTTTGCTGTGGGATTTGTAATGATGATGATCTTAGATGTTGCTTTAGGATAGACATTTTTGATTTAAAGTTAATTCAAGTCAAAAAAAGAGTTTTTATCATAATATGATGATATGTATTTTATTGTAGCAATCTTATAGAAGATTATGTTATAATATGAGAAATTGTGAGGTGTGAGTGATGGAGTTACATGAATCAGGAGAAATGTATTTAGAAACAATATTTATTCTTAAAAAGAAGAATGAATATGTACGTTCTATTGATATAGCAAACATGATGAATTTTTCTAAACCAAGTGTTTCAAGAGCAATTAAAATTTTAAAAGAATCTGGAATGATTACAATGGATCAAAAAGGGTATATTGATTTTACTCAAGAGGGTGAAGAAAGAGCACAAGAGGTTTATAACAAACATATAACTTTAACACATTTTTTGATTCATATTGGTGTACAAAAAGATATTGCTGAAGAGGATGCTTGTCGAATTGAACATATTATGAGTGATGAAACATATGAGTGTATAAAAAAGTTTTTAGAAAAGCAGTCGTGATGATTGCTTTTGTTGGTTTTTAAAGAGAAGTTAATATTTTTATGATTTCATGTTATAATTAAGCAACGAGGTGTATATATGGAAAATTTTGAATTTGAAAATAAGAAAAAGAAAAAAATAAAAAAAGATGCTATATATCTTTGTTTATGTGTAGTTTGTTTAGTTATTGGAGGCCTAGGTGGATATTTTGTTCATGACACTTTTTTTAAAAAACAAGTACCACAAGATAATCAAATTTATGATGAAGTTGCCCAAACTATAGAAAATGAATTTTTAGATACTGCTCAAAGTGATTATTCATTACAAGAAAGAATGTTAGCAGGAATGGTTGGTATGCTTGGTGATCCCCATTCTTCTTATTTAACAGCAAAACAGGCTACTGATTTAGGAACAAGTATCAATGGTTCATTTCAAGGTATTGGTGTAACTTATATTGCAGTGGATGCTGGAGCTTTTATTTTACAAGTTTATAAAGATACTCCTGCTCAAAAAGCTGGACTTATGGCTGGAGACATAATGACACATGTTCAAGGAACTTCTATTGCAGGATATGATACTGATAAAATTAAAGAAATGGTTCAAGGAAAAAGTGGAACAGAAGTTCAAATTAAATACATAAGAAATGGGAAAAATTATGAAACAAAAGCTATAAGAGGTCAAGTAGAAACCTCAGTTGCTTATGAGATTCAAATGACTCATAATAAGAAAGTTGGTTATTTACAAATTACAACTTTTGGTTCATCTATTCCTAATGTTGTGGAGAATATTTTAAAAGATATGAAAGAACAAGGTGTAGAACATCTTATTATTGATTTGAGAGGTAATGGTGGTGGATATTTAGATGCTGCCCAAAATTTATTAAATCTTTTTATTCCTGAAGGAGAAACAATGTTTAGAGTTCAACCTTATCAAGGGAAAGAGATTATCTATCAGGCTTCATCGCATCAAAAATATCAATTTAAAGAAGGATATATTCTTGTTGATAAAGATTCAGCAAGTGCGTCTGAAGTCATTACTGGAGCTTTAAAAGAAATCTGTCATTATCATGTTGTAGGAGATACAACATATGGAAAGGGAACTGTCCAAACTCAAAAAACATTGTCTAATTCTGACATTTTAAAGTATACATATGCAAAATGGTTAACACCAAATGGAACATGGGTTCATGGAAAAGGGATTCAGCCTGATGATGAGGTTCATAAGACTTCTTTAAGTGATTTTCATATTGTATCAATGGACAAATCATATTCTTTTGATCAAGTTGAAATGCAAATAGCTTATATGCAAGAAATATTAAAAGAACTCAATTATTCTGTTGATAGAACAGATGGGTATTTCTCATTAAAAACACAAGAGGCACTCAAAGCATTTGAAAAAGATTATGGATTGAAACAAGATGGTATATATGATAAAAATGATGCAACAATATTATTAAGTGCTTTAGGATATCATATTTATCATGAAGTTGAAGATACACAATATCAAAAAGTATTAGAATTGATTCAATAAAGGAGGATTTGAAGTGGAAAAATTTAAACTCGTTTCACAGTATTCTCCTATGGGAGATCAACCAACGGCCATTAAACAGTTGGTAGAAGGTATTCATGCTGGTAAAAGAGAGCAAGTTCTTTTAGGAGGAACAGGAACAGGAAAAACTTTTACAGTATCTAATGTTATTGCTGCAGTGAATAAACCAACACTTGTATTAGCACACAATAAAACATTGGCTGGACAATTGTATTCAGAATTAAAAGAATTTTTTCCTGAAAATAGAGTAGAATATTTTGTTTCAAACTTTGATTTTTATCAGCCAGAAGCCTATATTCCTAAAAGTGATACATACATAGATAAAAATGCACAAACAAATTATGAAATTGAAATGCTACGTTCATCCGCTATGAACTCTTTGTTAGAAAGAAGAGATACAATTGTCGTTGCATCAGTTGCTTCAATATATGGTTTAGGGAACCCAGAACAATACAGGGAAATGATTTTTTCTGTTCGAGTAGGGCAAACAATAGATCGTAAAGAACTCTTAACATATCTTGTTGATAGACAATACCAACGCAATGATATAGAACAATCAAAAGGAACATTTAGAGTTCGTGGTGATGTTATTGAAATTGTTCCAGGGCACAGTGAAAGCTGGCTTATTCGTATTGAATTGTTTGGAGATGAAGTTGAACGTATTTGTGAAGTGGATCCACTCACTGGAAAGATTTTAGGAAGTTATAAAACTTATACCATTTATCCAGCTTATGGTTATGTAACGAAGAAAGAACAAATGTTAAGAGCATGTGAAACAATTTCTGAAGAACTTCAAGAAAGATTAAAGGTCTTTAAAGAAGATATGAAACCTTTAGAATATGAAAGACTTGATCAAAGAACAAGACATGATATTGAGATGTTAAGAGAAGTCGGAATGTGTCCAGGTATAGAAAATTATTCTCGACATATAGATGGTCGTCAAGCTGGGCAAAGACCATATACACTCATTGATTATTTTCCAAAAGACTTTTTAATGATTATTGATGAAAGTCACGTGATGCTACCTCAAGTGAGAGGTATGTTTAATGGTGATCGTAGCCGCAAAGAAACATTAGTAGAATATGGTTTTCGTTTACCAAGTGCATTAGATAATAGACCCCTTCGTTTTGAAGAGTTTGAAAAAATTATTAATCAAGTGATTTATGTTTCAGCAACACCTGGAGATTATGAGCTTGAACAAACACAAGGACAATATGCAGAACAAATTATTAGACCAACTGGTCTTTTAGATCCTTTGATTGATGTTAGACCAACAAAAAATCAGATTGATGATATTATTAGTGAGATTCATGAAAGAATTGAAAAAAAAGAACGTGTTTTGATTACAACACTTACTAAAAGAATGGCAGAGGATTTAAGTGCTTATCTTAAAGAAGTGGGATTGAAAGTGGCTTATCTTCATTCAGATACAAAAACATTGGAAAGAACTGAAATATTAAGAGATTTAAGACTTGGAAAATATGAGGTTTTAGTAGGAATCAATCTTTTAAGAGAAGGATTGGATTTACCAGAAGTTTCACTTGTTTGTATTTTAGATGCAGATAAGGAAGGTTTTTTAAGAAGTGAACGTTCTTTGATTCAAACAATAGGTCGTGCTGCAAGAAATGCCAATGGACAGGTCATTATGTATGGAGACCATATCACTGAGTCTATGCAAAAGGCTATTGATGAAACAGCAAGACGTAGACAAATACAAGAAGCATATAATCAAGAGCATCATATTGTTCCACAAACTATTCATAAAGAAATTAGAGATCTTATTCAAGGAAAAGAAACTGTTGATGAAGCTGTTTCATTGATTCAAAAAGGTAAAAAAGCAGATAAGAAAGCAAAGAAGAAACTTTTACAAGATTTAGAAAAAGAAATGAAACAAGCAGCAAAAGTCCTAGATTTCGAAAGAGCAATGGAACTTAGAGACATTATTTTGGAATTAAAAGGTGAAAAGTAATGGAATTTTCCTCTTTAGCAAGACAAGTTTTTCAAGCTATTTATGATGCAGGTGGTTATGTATATATTGTTGGAGGATCTGTAAGAGATAAAGTGATGAACATTGAGACTTGTCATGATGTTGATGTAGAAGTTTATCATTTGGATTATGAAAAGTTATATGAAGTTTTATCACAATTTTCTCATGTACATACTTTTGGAAAAACATTTGCTATTATGCAATTAGAGTGCTTAAAAGGATATGATTTTGCATTGCCTAGGCAAGAAAGAAAAATAGGTGAAAAACATCAAGATTTTCAAATAACAATCAATCCAAATCTGCCTATACAAAAGGCTATTCAACGTAGAGATTTAACTATGAATGCATTGATGTATGATTATCATAAAGAGGAAATCATAGATTTATGTGGCGGTTTAGTAGATATTCAAAATAAAGTGATTCGTTGTGTTCAGCCAGAAACATTTATAGAAGATCCACTCAGAGTTTTAAGAGTGGCACAATTCATGTCTCGCTTTGATATGAAGGTAGAAGATCAAACTTTTCAACTCTGCAAACATATGGTTCAGCAAAATATGTTAGAGCATCTTTCTTATGAAAGAATATATGCAGAATATTGTAAAATCTTAATGTCTGATAAGCCCTCATTAGGATTTTATTTTTTAAGAGATATTGATGCTTTGCCATCATATTTAAAAGCACTAACCTCAACTCATCAGCGTTTAGATTATCATCCAGAAGGAGATGTCTTTACACATACAATGCTTGTCATAGATATTGCTGCTTTAATAAGAGAAAAAGTTGATGAACCTCTTTCTTTTATGTGGGCATGTTTATTACATGATATTGGAAAACCACTTGTCACGACTAAAGATGGACATGCCCCTTTACATAATGAAGCTGGTGTACAAGTTTTTAAAGATGTTAAGATGATTACCTCTAAACAACAAAGAAAGTATATTGAAACGATGATTATGTATCATATGCATTTGATGAATATGTCAAGAAATCATTCAAGTGATGTTAAATATTTAAGATTGTTGAAAAAAATAGAAGGTAAAGTCACAGTAAATGATTTGATTTATATAAGTTGTTGTGATAAGCTTGGTAGAGGTAAAGTTGTTCAACAACAATATGATGATTTTTGGAAGTATATTGAAGATAAAAGATCAAGATTAGGGGAACAAGCTGTTAAAGCGCTTGTCACTGGTCGAGATTTATTAAATGTTGGTTTTTTACAAACAAGCCAAATGAAGGATATATTAAGTGAAGCTTATGATATGCAGCTTCAAGGAATGAGTAAAGAAAATATATTAAGGAGTCGTGTGAAAAAATGGAAAAGGATAAAATAATTATAAAAGGAGCCAGAGTTAATAATTTAAAAAATATAGATGTGACAATTCCTCGTGATAAACTTGTTATTATGACAGGTTTATCTGGAAGTGGAAAAACTTCTTTGGCTTTTGATACAATATATGCTGAAGGACAAAGACGTTATGTTGAGTCTTTGAGTGCTTATGCTAGGCAGTTCTTGGGTGGTGTTGAAAAACCAGATGTAGATAGTATTGATGGCTTATCACCATCTATTGCTATTGATCAAAAAACAACATCAAATAATCCCCGTTCTACGGTTGGAACTGTTACAGAAATATTTGATTATCTTCGTCTTCTTTATGCGCGTATAGGTCATGCTTATTGTCCTACACATCATGTATTGATTGAATCACAGACAATTAAACAAATGGTAGATACAATTGATACTTATGAAGAGAAAACAAAACTTCAAGTTCTTGCAAGAATGTGTAAAAATCAAAAAGGAACACATAAGGATCTATTCGAAAAATTGATGAAGGATGGATTTGTAAGAGTTAAAGTTGATGGAGAAATAAGATTATTAGAGGAAAATATAGTTTTAGATAAAAACAAAAAACATAATATAGATGTTGTTGTTGATCGCATTGTCAAAAAAGAAGGATATCGTTCTCGTTTAGCTGATTCTTTGGAAACGGCCTTAAAATTAACTGGTGGAGAAGCTATTGTTGAAAATCTGGATTTAAATACTGAAAAACTTTTTTCTCAACATTTAGCATGTCCACATTGTGGTTTTAGTGTACCAAAATTAGAACCTCGTCTTTTTTCATTCAATAATCCTTTAGGAGCCTGTCCAGATTGTAAAGGAATTGGTGTGAAAAATGAAGTTGATGATGATTTGCTTATTCCTGATTGGTCATTAAGTATTCGTCAAGGTGGAATTCGTTATTTTAAAACATCAGTTGGTACTGATCGTATTGAATGGCAAAGATTTTTAGCTTTATGTGAAGCCTATCAGATAGATTTAGATAAACCTTTAAAAGATTTTAATAAGAAAGAATTACAAATTATTTTAAAAGGTTCTGATCGACCTATAACATATACAATTCAATCAAGTTCAGGAAATGTCTCTCAAACAACAAAATTTATTGAAGGTGTCAAAACATTAATAGAACGTCGTTATGAAGAAACAACATCATCATGGTCTAAAGAATGGTATGCTTCTTTTATGGCTGAACATACATGTCCAACTTGTCAAGGAAGACGATTAAATGATCAAGTCTTAAGTGTTTTAGTTGGTGGATTGAATATTAGTCAATTTACAGATATGTCTATTGAAAAAGCATTGGTATTTATTCAAGAATTGCAGTTAAATGAAACGGAAGCAAAAATTGCAAAGTTAATTTTGAAAGAAATTCAAGATCGTTTAACATTTTTGAATGATGTTGGTTTAGGATATTTAACTTTATCAAGACGTGCAGGTGGATTATCTGGTGGAGAAGCACAACGTATTCGTTTAGCCACACAAATTGGTTCACGTTTAACAGGTGTTCTCTATGTTTTAGATGAACCTTCTATTGGCTTACATCAAAGAGACAATGAAAAATTGATTAAAACATTGTGTAACATGCGAGATTTAGGGAACAGTGTTGTTGTTGTAGAACATGATGAAGATACAATGAGAGCATCAGACTATATTGTAGATATAGGTCCAGGTGCAGGTGTTCATGGTGGAGAAGTCGTTGCTGCTGGAACACCTCAAGAAATTATGAAAAATCCTCATTCAATTACTGGACGATATTTATCTGGAGAATATAAAATACCAGTTCCAAAGAAGAGAAGAAAAGGGAATGGACTTTTTATTGAAATCAAAGGAGCAAGACAAAACAATCTTAAAAATATTAATGTAAAATTTCCATTAGGACAATTTGTTTGTGTGACAGGTGTTTCAGGAAGTGGGAAATCAACTTTGGTTAATGAAATTTTATGTAAGGCTGTGAGAGCTCAGCTTTATCATTCAAAAGAAAAACCTGGATTACATAAAGAAATTCTTGGATTAGAGAATGTTGATAAAGTGATAGAAGTTTCACAAGATCCAATTGGAAGAACACCACGTTCAAATCCAGTGACATACACAGGAGTATTTGATGATATTAGAGATCTTTTTGCAAAAACTCCAGAGGCTAAGATGAGAGGATATGATAAAGGACGTTTTTCATTTAACGTGAAAGGTGGGCGTTGTGAGGCTTGTCAAGGTGATGGTGTGAAACGTATTAGTATGCATTTTTTACCAGATGTTTATGTTCCATGTGAAGAATGTGAAGGAAAAAGATATAATGAAGAAACTTTACAAGTGACTTATAAAGATAAAACAATTTATGATGTTTTAGAAATGACTATTGAAAGTTCATTAGAATTTTTTGAAAACTTACCTCGCATTTATACAAAACTTAAAACAATCGATGATGTTGGTTTAGGGTATGTTAAACTTGGACAAAGCGCAACAACACTTTCAGGAGGAGAAGCACAAAGAGTCAAACTTGCAAGTGAACTTCAAAAAAAGGCAACAGGAAAAACTGTATATATTCTTGATGAACCAACAACGGGATTACATAGCCATGATGTTGCAAGATTGATTGAAGTCTTAAATAGAATTGTAGATCAAGGAGATACAGTGATTGTTATTGAACATAATCTTGATGTTATCAAAGTTGCAGATCACATTATTGATTTAGGATTAGAAGGTGGAGATAATGGTGGAACAATCGTTGTTTCAGGAACACCAGAAAAAGTCGCAAAATGTGAAAAGAGTCATACAGGACGTTTTTTAAAGAAAATGTTAGAATAAGGAGAATGATATGGGAAAGTCAGTTAAACTCAAAGATTTATTAAAATCTCCATTGTTTAAACAAGTGACAGGTGATGAAGAATCATTAGAAAGAGAAGTCTTTGTTGCAGAAATGAGTAGACCTGGTTTAGAACTTGCAGGTTTTTTCAAACATACAGATTTTAGAAGAATTATTTTATTTGGGGAAAAAGAAATTGCATTTACAAAAGAAATGAACAAAGAAGCTCAGCTAGCTTGTTTTGCAAAACTAGCTAATGATGAAACACCATGTATTATTATTGCAAAAGGATATGCCTGTCCTGAAATTTTAAGAAATATAGCAATCAAAAGAAATTTTCCAGTTTTTGAAACAGAGGGTGCAACAGGGCGTGTATCTATTGATTTAACAAGTACCCTTGATGAAGCTTTAGCCGCTGAAACATTGATGCATGGTGTCTTTCTCAATATTTATGGGAAAGGTGTTGTAATTAGAGGAGATAGTGGTATAGGAAAGTCAGAGATCGCCTTGGAACTTATTAAAAGGGGGCATTTATTGATTGCTGATGATGCTATAGAGCTCTATCATATAGGACAGAGTATTGTTGGAAAAGCACCAGAGGTTTTAAAGAATCTGTTAGAAATTAGAGGAATTGGTGTTATTGATGTTTCTAAGATGTTTGGTGTTGCCTCTGTTTTACCAAAGGATAATGTTGATTTAATTATTCAACTTGAAAGATGGCTTCCATCACGAGAATATACACGTATTGGTGATGAAGAAGATGATGTGACTGAAGATATTTTGACTGTTCAAATACCTAAGATTGTTGTACCTGTGACTGGAGGAAGAAGTATGTCAGCAATTATAGAAGCAGCTGTTATGAATATGCAATTAAAAGATTCTGGATTTGATTCAAGTAAAGAATTTGTAAATAGAATTCTTGAGAATATTAGGAAGAAATCATCATGATTCGTTTTTTTGAAGACTTTCAAACATTTGTATCAATAGGTCCTATTAGCATACAATGGTATGCTGTAGTGATTCTATGTGGTGCATTTATTGCATATTTATTAGGACAGTATCATTTTAAAAAATTAGGATATAATAAAGAAATTCTTTCTGATTATTTCTTTGCATTATTATTTGTAGGTATTATAGGGGCTCGTATTTGGTATGTTATTTTCACGTTTGATGAGCTTTATGCGTCATCACCAATGGAAGTTTTTGCAGTATGGCATGGTGGATTAGCAATACACGGTGGTATATTTACAGGATTAATTTTTAGTTATTTCTTCTTTAAAAAAAGAAATATTCCTTTTTTAGTAGCTGGAGATGCAATTATGCCAGGTGTATTGATTGCTCAAGCTTGTGGAAGATGGGGAAATTTCTTCAATCATGAAGCCTTTGGTGGAGAAGTGACATTAGAATTTTTACAGTCATTGCATTTACCTGACTTTATTATTAAGAATATGTATATTGGTGGAGCTTATCATCATCCCACATTTTTATATGAATCACTTGCGAATGTCATTGCTTTTCTTCTTATTCTATTTGTTATTAGAAAACTTCAAAAGCATATTGGTGTTCAGTTCTTTAGCTATTTTGTTTTTTATGGTATATTAAGGTTTTTTGTAGAAGGGTTAAGAACAGATAGTCTGATGTTTGGACCTATTCGTGTAGCTCAATTGATTTCTATTGCTTTTCTTGCTGTGGGAATAGCGGGAATACTTTATGTTCATAAAAAAGGTATGCTAGTAGAGGAATTTGAAGTAGAATAATTGTTTTATTGAGGTTGAAAAAAGGTTTGATTTCTTATGGAGAAGTCAAACCTTTGTTTTTATGTTCATGAATATTTCATATTTATTGTATATAATCATTTTGAGGTGACTTTAATGTATAATGATGTAAAGAGAATTATTAAGCAGTATCATGATAATCAAGGGCTTTATCAGTCTTTGAAAGATGATATTGAAGATATATTTGTTCGTATTATAGAAAAGAATCATTTTCGTATTTCAAATATGTCTATTCGTATAAAAAAGGAAGAAGCTTTATTAAAGAAAATAACATATAAGAATAAATATAGAGATATTCATGAAATTACTGATGTCGTAGCATGTCGAATTATTACTTTATTTGAAAATGATGTAGATCGCATTTGTGAATGTGTAAAAGAGAATTTTGATATTGTTGAATATAATGATAAAAGAAAGAAGAGTTATGAAGATCGTATTGATTTTGGATATAATTCTTTGCATTTGTTAATCAAATTTAATGAAGAAAGATGCCAGTTTATTGAGTATTCTCAATATAAAGATATTATCTTTGAATTACAGATTAGAACAACATTGCAGCATTCTTGGGCAGAGATAGAACATGGTTTAGGATATAAATCACAATATGAAATACCAAAGGACATTAGAAGACGTTTAACAAGACTATCAGCCTCTTTAGAACTTTTAGATGAAGAATTTGTTGAAATTGCTAGAGAGGTTGAAGAGTATAATAAAGGAATCATACATATTGAAAAAGTTTTAAAGACTGATATTAATGCGAACTCATTAGCTCAATATGTCAATACTTCTCCCCGTATTAATAATATTTTAGAAAAGTTACATACAGAATTTCAATTTCGATTTGAAAGAGATTCAGAATTGATTTCACAATCACGTTTAATTCAAAGATTGCATTATATGGGATATACATATATTAATGAATTAGATGATTTTGTTGAGGAACATATAAAGGAAATAGAATGGGTTGCTAGAGAAAGAATAGAAAATATGTCTGATAAACATGTTCTTAATATTTATAGTGTGCTGACTTGGATTTCTTTGGTGATGTTAGCTAATGAATCAGCAAGTGATCCAGAAAATATTTTTACCAAAGAAAGTATTGAAAGACTTATCCAGCTAAAATCACAAGTTCAAAAGATATGAAAAAAGTAAATCTTTAAGATTTACTTTTTTATAATACCATCAGCAAATAAAACAGGGATACCAAAGATAATACCAGTATCTGGATTATCAATACCACCCAAAGCATCATCAACCGTTCTTCTTATAAGTTCAACCTGATCATCATGAACAATAAAGAAGATAGTTTTACTATCAGGATGAGGGTTATCTAAAAATAGACGTAAAGATCCAAGAATATAGCTCTCGTCAGATTCTTCTATCGATTTCACCATACCCGTAGAATCAATAATTGTCCCACCACGAACTCCTGCTTTTTTTAAACGTGTTAATAATTCATCTAAGCATTCAACTTTATTCAATACAACAAATATTGCTTGCATAACTTTCACCACCTTATCTTATTATATATTGTCTTTTAAGAAATATCTAGTTATTGTCAAAAAATTGCGTTATAATATATAAAATATAAAGGGGGATATATTTTATGAAATATGAATTTGCGAAAAGAATGAGCCATGTGAAAGCTTCAGCAATTAGAGAAATTTTAAAAGCAACTGCTGATCCTCATATGATTAGTTTTGCTGGGGGAAATCCAGCAGCAGAAGCTTTTCCAGTAGAAGCTATTGAAAAAATCTCATCAGAAATATTAAAAAAAGATCCTATTTCAGTTTTACAATATGGGATAACAGAAGGAGACAAAGAGTTTATAGAAGCAGCAAAAGCATTTTTTAATAGAAAAGAAACTGTTTTTCAAAGTGGAGATAAAATGATTGTTACATCTGGATCTCAACAAATTATGGATTTTGCTGCTAAGTGTCTTTGCAACGAAGGAGATGTTGTTATTTGTGAAAATCCTAGTTTTTTAGGAGCCTTGAATGCCTTTAAATCACTAGGAGCTGTTTTAAAAGGTGTTGAGTATAAAGATGGTCAATTAGATTTGAATAAACTAGAAAGAGTGTTACAAGAAAATCCAAAACCTAAATTTATGTATTTGATTCCTAATTATCAAAATCCAACAGGAATGACAATGTCATTAGAAGTCCGTCTTGCTATTTTAGATCTTGCAAAAAAATATGAAGTTTTGATTTTAGAAGATAATCCTTATGGTGATTTAAGATTTAAAGGTGAATCTATTCCTTCATTGAAATCATTAGATCAAGATGGTCTTGTCATTTATGCGGCAAGTTTATCAAAAATTATTGCTCCTGGTATGCGTGTAGCTTGTTGCATAGGGCCAGATGAAGTGATTTCAAAGTTTACAGTCGCTAAACAAGCAAGTGATGTTCATTCTAACTTATGGGCACAAAAAGTCATGGCAAGATATTTATCAGAATATGATATGGATGAACATATTGCACGTCTTCAACGTATCTATAAAGAAAAATGTGAACTTATGATAGAAGATATGAAAACATATTTCCATCCAGATGTTAAATATATGATGCCAGATGGTGGAATGTTTATTTGGGTGACTTTACCAGAACATATAGATATGCAACTTTTTGTAAGAAAGGCCTTAGAAAAAAATGTAGCAGTTGTTCCAGGAAATGCTTTTTTGGATGATGATACAAAAGAGTGTCATAGTTTTAGAATGAATTTTTCAACGCCAACTGCACAAAAGATTCACGAAGGTGTTAAAATTTTAGGTGAATTAACTTGTTCAATGAATTAAGCATGAAATGACATATTTTTCTTTCCTACATACATATAATAGAAAGTCAGGGAGGAAAGAATATGTTATTAATAAGATTAACAACGACAAAAATACTAACATTAAAACAAGAACAATTAATAAAAGAAAGAATAACAAGAATTATACAAGGAAAAGTTATGATTCATATAGAAGACAATCAAGTTATTTATTTAGATAACGAGGAATTGGAATGTATATTTATTGAATGTTTAAATGATTCAGAGTTATTTGATCAAGTATTGTTAGAACAATTAAAACAAGAGATAGAGAAGATTACAGGAATTCCCTCACAAAATCAATATTATGCTGTGCAAACATATCAATTTTTTAATGAAAATGTATAGTTTTAAAGAAAGAGGTCATTTTTTTGACTTCTTTTAAAAAAACTCTTGCATTAATGAAAAAGATATGATAATATATTTAGGCACTGAATAAGAGACGCTTGAATAGCTCAGTCGGTAGAGCAATCGGCTGTTAACCGATCGGTCGTAGGTTCGAGTCCTACTTCAAGCGCCATTGGCCTGTTGGAGAAACGGTTAACTCACATGCCTTTCACGCATGCATTCACGGGTTCGAATCCCGTACAGGTCACCATTTGACTAAGACAATCCTAAGGGATTGTTTTTTTGTTTAAAGAGTATATAGCTTTTATATCGATGTAAAAAGGGCAATCTATTGTGATTGCCCTAACTATTGTTATTTTGCTGGAGCATTCATATCTGTCAAAATGGCTAAAATAGTCAAAATATGCCCAAGTTTAACATCAGAAATAAAACGCATTGTTTCATTTAAGCTATGATTTGATTGGAAATATGTCTGTCCTCTGATTTGTAAATATGATCTGATTTCTTGTGATAGAATTTCATTAAGGAGATCTCTATATGTCCCATTGATATTTCCTTCTGGTATAATTGGATTAAAATTTATTCCATACTCTTCTCTGTAAAAATGATTTAAGTAATTGGCATTTTGGGTAGCCTGTTGAGAAAACATTAATAATGTATTCTTTTCAACTTCCTTTGTCGCCATAGCAGCAGCTTTTCTATATAGCTGTGCTAAAAAAGTTTCTGTATAAATATAAGTTTCTAAATCCTCTCTTGTCATTTTTCACACCTCTCTATATACTATGCTTTTTACCTAAGGGTGTGATGAAATTTGAAAATTATTGATATTAAGATTGTATTTTTACGTGTTTTTAGATAAAATGATAGGAGTTAAGAGGAGTGATAAAAAATGGCTTTAACAGCAGGTATCGTAGGGCTTCCAAATGTAGGAAAGTCAACACTATTTAATGCAATTACAAATGCTCAGGTAGAAGCAGCAAACTATCCATTTGCGACAATTGATCCAAATGTAGGAGTTGTAGAGGTTCCAGATTATCGTTTAGATGAACTTACAAAAATTTTTAATCCAAAGAAAACAATAGCAACAACATTCGAATTCACTGATATTGCTGGTCTTGTCAAAGGGGCAAGTAAAGGTGAAGGTTTAGGAAATAAGTTTTTAGCCAATATTAGAGAAACAGACGCAATTTGTGAAGTTGTTCGTTGCTTTAGAGATAAAGATATTACACATGTAGATGGGGATGTTGATCCAATTAGAGATATTGAAACAATTCATTTAGAATTGGTTTTTGCTGATCTAGAAACAGTGGAAAAAAGAATTGGTAAAATTGAAAAGAAAGCAAAATCTGGTGATAAGGATTCTAAGGCTGAAATGGCCGTTTTAGAACCATTAAAAGAAGCATTAGAAGCAGGAAAACCAGCAAGAGTCTTAGAGTTTTCACAAGATGAAATGGATATAGTGAAACAATACACATTATTAACTATTAAACCATTAATTTATATTGCTAATCTTGGTGAAGAAGATTTAGAAGACCCAGAAAGCAATCCATACTATGTTACATTAAAAGAATATGCTCAAAAAGAAAATTGTGATGTTGTTCCTATTTGTGCAAAAATTGAAAGTGAACTTGTTGGATTAGATAAAGAAGATAAAGATATGTTCTTACAAGATTTGGGTATAGAAGAAAGTGGATTAGATAAGTTAATCAAGGCTGCTTATGCTTTACTTGGATTAAATACATTCTTTACAGTAGGTGCTGATGAAGTCAGAGCTTGGACTTTCAAAAAAGGAATGTTAGCACCTGAGATGGCTGGAATCATTCATACTGATTTCCAAAAAGGTTTTATTAAAGCTGAAACATATAGTTATGATGACTTGATGGTGCATAAAACTGAATTAGCATTAAAAGAAGCAGGAAAGATTCGACAGGAAGGAAAACAGTATGTTGGACAAGATGGCGATATCATGTTCTTTAAGTTTAACGTTTAAAAGGATGACTATTTAAGTAGTCATTTTTTTGTATGCAACAACAAAGAAATTTGATTAAATCTATTGGAAAAGGTTAATAATTTCAAAGAGAGTTCATATGATAGAAAGGAAAAGAGGTGTAGTATGCTCACACGATTTCATGAGAAAGCACAAAAAGCAATTGTTATTGCTGAGAGTATAGCATTTGATTTAGGACATAGTAATGTTGGAAGTGAACATCTTCTTCTATCTCTTATGAAAATGAGAGATAGTTCTTTTTCTAAGCAATTGAAGAAATATCATGTCGATGATGAGATGATCTATGATGATATTGTAAGGTTGTTTGGGGAAAAAGATATTCAGCCTTTTTATATGGAATATAGCGAAGTTGTTAAAAATATATTAGAAGATGCAATGAAGTTAAGTGAAAAACAAAAAGAAGCAAAAGTATCTTTAAATACACTTTCCATTGCTTTATTAGCACAAAAAGAAAGTGTAGCGGTAGAATTATTAAATAAGTATCATGTTCCTTTTGACAAAATTAAAAGAGAACTCAGTGAGGAAAAGTCATTTATGAATGAATTAGATCAAATTCATGAACTCACAAATTTTAATACCCTTGTCAAAAAACAAAATCGCTTAATGATAGGAAGAGATCAGGAATTAGAACAACTTTTCTTAACGTTATGTAAAAAAGAAAAAAATAATGCCTTGCTTATAGGTAAAGCTGGTGTTGGAAAAACAGCTTTAGTAGAAAAGTTAGCATTAAAAATGAATAATAAAGAAGTTCCAGATGCTTTAAAAAATAAAGTAATCTATGAATTAAGTTTATCAAGTATCGTGGCAGGAACAAAGTATAGAGGAGAATTTGAAGAAAAACTCAAAAAAATCATAGATAAAGTTATGCAAGCAAAAGATGCTATTTTATTTGTTGATGAAATTCATAATTTGATAGGTGCTGGTGGGGCAGAAGGCGCTATTGATGCTTCTAATATTTTAAAACCATATTTAGCTAGAAAAGATCTTACAATTATTGGAGCAACAACAATTGATGAATATTATAAATATTTTGAAAAAGATCAAGCAATGAATAGAAGATTTGCAGTGATTAAATTAAAGGAAAATACAAAAAAAGAAACAAAAAGTAATCTATTGGGATTGAAAAAGCAATATGAAGACTATCATCATATTCACATACCTGTACCATTAATTGAAACAATTATTGATTTGTGTGATCAATATCTTATACAAAGAGTTTTTCCAGATAAAGCATTAGATGTTCTGGATTTGTCATGTGTCAAGGCAGTATTTTTAAAAGATGATGTTTTAAAAGAAGAACATGTTGAAAAAGTGATTGAAGAAATCAGTGGAATGAACTTAACAAAGTCATTTTCATATCAAGAATTAGAAGAAAAATTACAAACAAAAATCATAGGACAAAAACAAGCTATTCATACAATTGTAGAATCATTAGAATCTTTATCAAAATATCCACATTCACAAAAACCAAATGGCATTTATTTGTTATCAGGAAGTAGTGGTATAGGAAAAACCCAAACTGCGAAAGAACTTGCTCATTTGTTAAATAGGCATTTTATTAAATTAGATATGTCTGAATATAGTGAAGCAAGCAGTGTTTCAAAGATTATTGGCTCTCCTCCAGGATACGTTGGTTATGAAAATCAATCATCGTTACTTCATGATATTGTTCTTCATCCGCATAGTTTAATATTATTAGATGAAATAGAAAAAGCACATCCACAAGTCATGCATCTTTTCTTACAAGTTTTTGATGAAGGACTTTTAAAAGATAATCATCACCATCAAATTTCTTTTAAAGATACATTGATTTTTATGACTTCAAATGTGCATTCGCATATTCAAGCGAGTGTTGGATTTAAGAAAACATCACATTCTAAAGAGAATCTTAAAGAAGTTTTTTCTGAAGAATTTTTAAATCGAATAGATGAAATTGTGAATTATCAATCATTAAAGAAAAAAGATCTTAAGGAGATACTTCTTCAACAAAGTACTATAGCCTTAACTAAAGAAATGATTGATGATATTTTAGAGGATTATGATACAACCTTAGGTGCAAGAGGTATTCTTTCTAAGATGAAAAAGTATTTGGTGAAAGTGGGGAATTCTTAAAAGCTTTGTGTAAATACATGAAGCTTTTTTTTGTTTCTATGATATAATAAAGCATGGTAGGTGATGATATGTATAGTGCAATTGTATTATGTGCAGGAAGTGGAACAAGATGTGGTCTTGGTTATAATAAGATGTTTTATCGTATTGAAGGAAAAACAGTTTATGAGATGACATTGAATTGTTTTTTAAGTGATGAGCGCTGTCAACAAGTTATTGTTGTTACAAAATTAGAAGAACAAAAAGATTTTCAAGAATTAATGAAAGATCCACGTATTGAGTTTGTTGAAGGGGGAAAGGAAAGACAAGACAGTGTTTATGCAGGGTTGAAGCGTGTTAAAAGTCAATATGTACTGATTCATGATGGCGCAAGACCGTTTTTAAAAAGAGAGGTTTTGGATCGCTTGCTTTTAGGTGTACAAGAAAAACAGGCTTGTCTGTTGATGGTACCATGTAAAGATACTGTAAAAAGAGTTGTTGATGGAAAGATTGTTGAAACACTGAAACGTCAAGAACTGATGCAAGCTCAAACACCACAAGCATTTGATAAAGACATTATTTTAGAGGCTTATACAAAAGGTATGAAAGAAAATGTGAGTGTGACAGATGACGCTCAAATGGTAGAGAAAATGACAAATATATCAGTTTATGCAATTGAGGGAGACTATGAAAATATAAAAATAACAACACCTGAGGACTTAAAATCAAGCGTATGAATATGATATAGAGGTGATGTCATGAAAAAGAAAAAAAGTTGGTTTGTCATTATTGTTTTATTGATAATATGTTTACTCGTTTATTATTTTTTCCCAAAACCTGCTTGCTCTTTGTCATCATTAGATAAAAGAGCTGTATGGTTTTCATATACTGACTTATCAAAGTTTTCATATGAATCAAAAAAACAATTTAGAGAAGATTTTTCTTTGGCTATAGATAATGTCAAAAAATATAAAACAAATACTGTTATCGTTCATGTAAGACCATTTAGTGATGCCTTATATTTATCAAAATTATTTCCTATATCAAAAGTGATTACAAATCGTTCATCTTTATCTTTTGACCCCCTAAAAGAAATGGTAGATATTGCTCATGATAAGGGTCTATCTATAGAGGCATGGGTAAATCCCTATCGTATTTCACTCAATCAAAAGACATATGAGCAATTTAAAACACAGTCTATAAAAGGAAGTTGGTTAGATAATAAAGATTATACGATTGGTTATGCCACACATAAATATATTCTTAATCCAGCTTCTCAGGATGTGAGAGATTATATTGTTGCTGGAATTGTTGAAATTGTTGAAAACTATGATGTTGATGGGATTCATTTTGATGATTACTTTTATGTTGAAGGAACACATGGAGAAACGACACAAAATGAACGTATGGATAATGTAAATATGTTAATTCAGGATGTTTATCAAAGTATTCATTTCGTGAAACCTGATGTGACATTTGGTATTAGTCCTCAAGGAAATTATGAAAATTGCATAAGTGAAGGTGCTGATGTGGATACATGGTTAAAGGAAGAAGGCTTTGTAGATTATGTTATGCCACAAATTTATTGGTCTGATCACTATGGTGAACAAGGCAATGAGAAGATGTATACAAATCGTATTCAGACCTTTTCTCAGTTAGAAAGAAGAAAAGGTGTGATGCTGTACGCAGGACTTGCTTTGTATCAGGCAGGAGAAGACTTGAATTATGATCAAGGATGGAAAAAGTCATCATCAAATATTTCTTCACAAGTTCAGATTTTATATTTGAATGGATATAAAGGATATAGCTTGTTCACATACGAATCTTTGTTAAAAGAAGCAGGGCAAAAGGAATTAGAAGCATTACTCAAAGGACACCCTGATTCATAGCTAAAAAGTTCTCTCATATTGGAGAACTTTTTTCATTCTTTTAAATATCGCTTTGCTAAAATGACTTGATGTCCATCATTGCTTGTCGTTTCTTTAATAGGAATAAACTTGTTTTTTAACCAAAAGTGTTTGGCTTGAGGATTTCCTTTAACCCATGCAAGATTGATTGATATATATCCTTTATTTTGTAGATATTCACAAACATCCTTTATAATCTGAGTGCCAATACCTTTATTTTGTATAGTGACATCACTCATAAAAAAACCAAGAAATGCAATTTGCTTTTGAGGATAACCATCGATAAGATCCATGACTGCAATGAGTTTGTTTTGCTTATAAAAACCAACATAATATTTATCTTCTAATGTTGTTCCTTTTGGAAAAACAAGCATATCTTCTTTGATACTTTCTAATGTCACAAAAGGTGGGCAATATTGATAATAAAGCTGATTTTGACAACATAATTGATAGATATCTTCAATATGTTCATGAGTAAGACGAATAACTTTATAATCTTTTGAAAATTCTTTGATATCAAACATGACAAGGTACCTCCTTTGTTTATTGTATCATAAATAAATATTTTATACTTTCTTTTTTTTATGATGTTTGTTATAATGTTATTGAACTTTCGTCAATGTTTGACAAAAGATGTGGAGGGAGAGATTTGTCTAAAAATACAGAGTTAAAAAATCATAACATTTATTTAATAAGACAGTGTTTTTATGATGGTCAGATTTGGACAAAGCATGACTTATCTCAAAAAATAGGACTATCACTTGCTTTAACGACAAATATTTTGCAATTTTTATTATCTTCAAAGGAAATTATCTGTATTGGTGAAGCTGACTCTACTGGTGGAAGAAAGAGAAAACAATACATATTGAATAAAGATAATAAACATATAGGTATGGTTATATTGAAAAAATATGAAACATATGATGGCTTTCATGTTTTGATTTATGACTTATTGAAGAATCTCTTATTTCAAGAGACTTATATTTGTCAAAGAGGTGACTATAATGAATTGCTGGAAGTTGTCAAAAAAGTAAAACAAACAGATGAGTTTGTTTCAATATGGACTTTCAGTATACCTGGAGTCTGTAAAGAAGGAAAAATAGATATTTGTGATTTTCATCAGCTCGCTGGAATAGATATTGTTCAAATGTTTGAAAAAGAAGGAATAGATGTCTGCATAGAAAATGATGTGAATGTTGCTTCTATTGGATTGTTAGAACAATATCCACATGTTGATCATTTGGCATTATTGTATCAGCCTGCAGTGAAATATATTGGCTGTGGTATGATGATTGATCATAAATTGTATAAAGGATTCTCTCATTTTGCAGGAGAGCTATCATATATTCCGTTTTTAACTTTTCAGCAACAAGATGAGATGTTAGAAAAAAATCCAAATGAATTATTACTTTATCAATTGGTGACACTTTGTTCAATCATGAACCCAGAAGTTATAGGTGTTTGTAGTGATGTTATAGACTGTTTTGATTTACCAATAGAAAAATATTTATCGAAACAGCATCAACCGCATATTGTTTTTATTAAAGATTTGGATCAATTGATTCAAGATGGTTTGTTTTATTTAGGAAAGAAAGAAATTTTAGGAGGAGAAAATTATGAATAAGTTTATTGATTTGCATATGCATTCTTATTACAGTGATGATGGGGAATTTACACCAACTCAATTGGTGCATAAGTGTCATGAATCAGGAGTAAGAATTATGGCTATTGCTGATCATAATAGTGTCAAAGCTATTGAAGAAGCCCAAGAGGAAGCAAAGAAGTTAGGGATAAAGTATATTCCAGCTATTGAGATTGATTGTGTTTATAAAGGTATTAATTTACATGTCTTAGGTTATAATATTGATTATACACAACCCATTTTTAATCAATTAGAGGAAAATATTTTAAGACAAGAAAGACAATGTAGTGAAAAGAAAATCATTCTTACAAATCAATTAGGTTTTGATGTCAAGAAAGAACAATTAGATGCTTTAAGTTCAAATGGTGTATATACTGGAGAAATGTTTGCTGAAGTTTTATTAAATGATGAAAGGTATAATGATCATGAATTATTGAAACCATATAGAGAAGGTGGGGAAAGAAGTGATAATCCTTATGTGAATTTTTATTGGGATTATTATTCTCAGGGAAAACCTTGTTATACAGAAATTGTTCTTCCATCATTACAAGAAACGATTGAAATTATTCAAAAGAATGGTGGGGTAAGTGTTTTAGCACATCCTGGAAATAATCTTAAAGGAAAATATGAAGTTTTTGATGAAATGGTAGCTATTGGAATACAAGGTGTAGAGGCATTTAGTAATTATCATAGTGAAGAAGTGAATCGTTATTTTTATACAAAAGCGAATGAATTCAATGTTCTTGTGACTTGCGGAAGTGACTATCATGGAAAGACAAAGCCAGCTATCCGTATAGGTGAAACTGGATGTTTTATTGATGAACATGAGATTGAAGAGCAGTTAAAAGAAAATCACTTGATATAATATGATAAAAAAGATGAAAATGATTTTCCTTTTTTGTATTTTCGATTATAATAGATTTTAATAAGGGGGAAATGTGAATGAGAAAGTTGCTTTCATTAAATATGAAATATGCTACAACACAAATCTTATATTTTGGTTCGTTTTGTGCATTAATGGGCTTTGCATCAGTTTATTTATTAGATCATGGCTTTTCTAATTCTGTTATTGGTACAGTTTTAGCACTGACAAGTTTTATTGCTGTATTAACTCAACCTGCAGTTGCATCTTTTGCTGATAAGAGTCAACGCATAGAATTGAGATATATTATTTGTGCAATTATGATTGTCGCATGTGTACTGTCTGGCTGTATTTATTTTATGGAGGGGTCATCTCTTGTTTTACTTGTTGTTTTTGTAGGCATAGTGACATGTATGATGACAATTCAACCGTTATTGAACTCTCTAGCTTTTGTCTTTGAAAAGTATGGTATAGAAATCAATTATGGATTAGGACGTGGTCTTGGAAGTGCTTCATATGCTATTGTTTCATTTATTGTAGGGTATCTTGTTGAAGATTTTGGTACAAAAATCTTACCACTTATTTATTTACTTTTAAATGTACTCTTGGTATTTGTTGTCTATGTATATGTTATTCCAAAGAACGAACAAAAAGAAATGGTTAAAGTCAAAGAATCTGAAGTATCACAACAATTATCATTTGCTGAGTTTTGTAAAAAATATAAAAGATTTATGATCTTTGTTTTAGGAATTGTTGCAGTATTCTTTGATCACACAATTATTAATAATTTCTTTATTCAAATCTTAAAGCCAATTGGTGGAACAGAAAGTCAAATGGGAACAGCGGTTTTTATTGCAGCAATTGTTGAATTGCCAGCAATGGCACTTTTCAATAAAATCAGAGAAAAAGTCAATTGTGCAAGATTGATTCAAATTGCAGTTATTTTATTTGCGGTGAAACATGGTTTGATTTATTTTGCTACAAATGTCACAATGGTTTACATTGCTCAGTTTTTACAGATTGCGACATATGCAATTATTACACCAGCAAGTGTTTATTATGTCAATCAGAAGATTTCTCAAAGTGATGCTATTAAAGGACAATCTATGGTCACAGCAGCTATTACAGCAAGTGGAATTGTTGCTAATATTGCTGGAGGATTACTATTGGATAGTGTTGGTGTGAAAAATGTTTTATTAATTGGAGTTATTGTTTCTATTATTGGAGCAGGTATTGTTATATTATCAGTTGAGAATGAAAAATAGCACATTGTGCTATTTTTTTGTATTTGTGATGTTGATTGAATAAGTGTTGTATTTGATAATATATTATTGTAATGAGTTTTTAAAAAGTTCCCAATCATCTTCGTGATCTACAAAGTATTTAGGACAGTTTTTCCCGGTTACATCATAATGACGAATAATATCATTTTTATTGAGATGATATGTTTTCATGAGTGAAGAGACAAGTTCTTGTAAAGACTGATATGTTTCACCATTAAATTTTCCACTTTTATCAGGATGACAGCATTCTATAGAGATTGTATCTTTATTCCTTTGATTTGAAGCATAAGAAATTTCATTAAGGGGAATACATTGAATAATTTCTCCTTCTAGACCAATAACAAAGTGGCTAGATGCATATGATGTATGTTTGTTTTTTAAGCTTTCAAAATAATCTCTATTATTTTGTGCAGTTGATCCAGGATTAGCAACATAATGAATAACAATACCTTTGACTCTTTTGAGTTGTTTTCCACTTCTTGAATAAGGATTGACAGTGAGAAATTGATGCTCAATAGGTAATCCTTCTACTGTATATTTTTCAATCGTATTTCTCATATAAATATGATTATAAAAATAATATCCGCCACCTAAACATAAAATAACAATAAATAGAATCAGATATAATCTTTTTTTTCTTAGTTTTTTCTTTTTCATTTTTTCAACCCCATTTCTTTGTCTATTATGCCATATTCAATACAATAATTATATAAAGAAATGATTAATAAATGATTAAAAAGCAAAATATATTCATGTTTGATAAAATATTTATATTTTTTTATAAACAAAGTAAAGAT
>CATOPA010000015.1 GCA_951801965.1 uncultured Erysipelotrichaceae bacterium
ATATACATGTATTTTTCCTTCATCAGGAGTATATTTACAAGCATTAGAAAGCACATTCAATAATACCTGATTCAATCGAACAGCATCACATAAAACATTTTCACATTCTATATTTTGAATAAATATATCAAAATGCTGATTTTTTGCTCTAAATTGTGGTTGCATAATCAAAACAATATCACTCATCGCACGATGTAAAGATAAATGATCAATATTTAAGCTCATTTTTCCATTTTCTATTTTTGACATATCTAAAACATCATTAATTAATCCTAATAAATGCTTACTAGATAACTTAATTTTAGTTAAACAATCATGAACTCTTGAAAGATCATCTTTATTTTTTATAGCAATCTCTGTCATTCCAACAATGGCATTCATTGGTGTTCTAATATCATGACTCATATTAGATAAAAATGCACTTTTCGCATTATTAGCATGTATTGCCTCTTTTCTTGCGGCATCTAATTCTATCATTTGTTGTCTTGTAATCTTATAATAGAAAGCAAAGATAACTAGCAAAAGGACTAAAACACTCCCACTTGATATAAGCATAGTTGTTGTTCTTACACTATCTAGTTGATAAACAATATTATCTAAACTTCCAAAAGGCATAACATTAATAACATACCATTCTGAGCCAACAAGTGGTGACATGTAAAAATGATTATACTCTCCAGAAGTTTGAACAATTGTTGAATATGACTCATCATTTTCAATAGCCTTATACATTTCTTTTTTATATTGTTCTTTATCCTTACCTTCATATGTTTCAAAAATAGCATCAACACGTTCAAAATAATTTTCTCTAAATGCTGCACCATTTCTAATGACAAAGTTTCCTTTTCCATCAATAACATATGAATACTCTGTACTATCCTTTTCATTCAAGAAAAGTGACTGATTGATATAATCCATAGAAACTCCTACTGCAATCATATCACTTGTTTTTCCATCAGACATTTCATATTCCACAGGAACAACTAATAAAAGTAAATTCTTACCTTGTGAATTGACACCTCTCGAAATTTTTTTATCATCATTTTTTAAAACAACTTCAAACTCTTTAGAATCTATAATTTCTATAGAATCCCCATAGATAGTATCAACTTCTCCTTCATGTGTATATAATCCAACATATTCAAAATCTCGAATCTGAGCACCATTTCTCAAATACTCTAAAAATTCTTCTCCATAATGTACTGTTTGTGAAGGCATTCCTTGAATAAGAGCATTGATTTGTGACAATCTCAAATCAATAACATTAGCAAACTTATGCTGGATTTGTGAGTTCATTTCTGACATGTACATATCACCAATATCTTGAATAGAGCCTGTTGTTTTTTCTTTCATATACAATGTTGTATAAAAGAAAATAGTAGAACATATAATAATTGTACAAATGATACTTATGACCAGAAATCGATTAACCTTTTCTTTCATTCTCTCACCATCCTACTATCGAAGCTTTTCAACAGCACATATCACTTCTTGATAATTTTCCTTGACTTTCTCTAACAAACCATCAAGATTATCATAATCATGATTTCTTAATTTTTCAGTCAATTCGTTTGAAGAAAAATATAATTGTGTAAAACCAAGGTTTTGACAAATTCCCTTGATTGTATGAGAAGCTCTAAAAGCTTCTTCATATTGACAATTTTCTAAAGAAGTACATAATAATTGATAACTTGGATCATCTAAAAACTTTAAAACAAACTTCTTAACACGTTCTTCTTTTATCAAACGTGAAATAACTCCATCGTAATCCCCATTCATCATCTGATAACATTCTTTAATATTCATGATTATTTTTCCTCCTATTCCTCCATTGCTGTTTCTAACAATGCATCTTTCATACTTTCATCATACATACAATAGCAGCCTTTTCCACTTTGCTTAGCTGTATATAAAGCACAGTCTGCTAAATGATACAATAGTTGGTAGTCATTTCCAATATCTATTGATTTAGCAATTCCCATACTTATAGAAATTTGAAAATCTTTATATTGTGTATTCAAATTATTAAAAATACGATCTACAATCTTTTCTAAACTTGATTTATATTCTAAAAAAAGAACAAATTCATCTCCACCAACTCTTGCAGCAATATCATCACTTCTAATACTTGCTAATAAATTTTTTGAAACTTGTTTTAAGACCTTATCTCCAAACATATGTCCATATTGATCATTAGCACATTTAAAATTATCAATATCAAAAGTAATAAAAGCAAATTGTGATTCTGGACGCATATTCATTTTTTCTATAATCATATGTTCTGCCATCTGACGATTATACAAACCAGTCAACCCATCGTGTGAAGAAAGCTGTTTAAGATTTGTCAGCTCTGTATATTGTTCATGGACATCCATAATTTTACCAAAAAATTTAATATATCTTGATGTATCATCTGATGACCATATTGTTTGAGCAATCACTTTTTTCCATCTTTTATGCTCATTATCTCCCATTTCAAATTCAAATTGAACAACTGGCTTTTGTTTTGTTGTCTTATTTAACTCATGAATAAACTTTAAAAGATTTTCTTTTCCAAAACATTCAATAAGCTTTTCATCATTCATTGGATTCATAATTGTTTCTTCTAAATTCAATTTTTCAGATCCCCACCTCGAAAAAGTAAGCATTGGTGGTTTATCTATGTATTCAAACTGAATTTCCTGTGACATAGCAGCAAAAAACTCATATTTTTTTCTTTCATATTCTAACAATTCAATAGCTCTATCAGCTGAAGAAAGTTCTTCATGATGATGAAGGGTATCAGCTATTTTTGTAATTTCTTTATCAATACCATGATGTAAAGCATTCCCTTGTCTTATATTTTTCATTTCATCTTCAACATCCTTTAAGCACTCTAAAAGTAAAGGATTAAATGCTCCACATTCCCCATTCAAAATCATTTCAATAGCTTTTTCATGTGAAAAAGCCTTTTTATAAACACGTTCACTTGTTAAAGCATCATAAACATCTGCTAATGACACAACCTGTGCAGAAATTGGAATCTCTTCTCCTTTTAATCCATCAGGATATCCTTTACCATCATATCTCTCATGATGATAATGACAAATCTCAATAGCTCTATGCATTAACTCTTCATCACGATATTCTGTAATTTCAGCAAGCATCTTTGCTCCTAAATCAGAGTGTGTTTTCATAATAGCAAATTCTTCATCTGTATATTTTCCTGGTTTATTCAAAATATGATCTGGAATACCTATCTTTCCAATATCATGCAAAGCAGAAGCCATTGAAATCAATGAAATTTGAGCAGTATCAAGCTGATATTGATTTGTTTTATTAACTAAACGTTTTAAAAATAAATCTGTTAAAACTTGAACATGTAAAACATGGGCTCCACTTTCCCCATTACGAAATTCAACAATATGACTTAAAATAGCAACCATCAATCGACTTCGTCTTTCATTTTCATAAATCTGATCTGTTACCATTCCTACTAATTTTTTTTGTTTTGCATATAGCATAATTGTATTATTAACTCTTCGATAAACAATAGAAGAAGCAAATGGTCGAGAAATAAAATCAGTCACTCCTAATTCATAAGCTTTTTCTATCACAGAAGATGATGACTCTGCAGAAATCATCACTACAGGAACATCTTCTATCCAATGACGCTTATTCATGACTTCTAAAACACCAAAACCATCCATAGAGGGCATGACAATATCTAATAAGACTAAAGAAAGGTCTCTACTCATTTTTTGAAGTATCTTAATAGCTTCTAACCCATCTTTTGCTTCAAATATTTCAAACTCTTCCAATATATCAGATAAAATCATACGATTCATTTCAGAATCATCGACGATTAAAATTTTTTTCTTTATCTTTAAATGATTATCCATAGTAACCTCTTTTCCTCTATTTTACTCTTTTAGTATACTAAATTTTCATTTATTTTCAAAGAATATTTCTTCATTTTTCATCTAAAAATATGTTTTTTATTTTCTTAATTCATTGTATAATATTCCTTATGAGGTGGTAAAATTGAAAATCAATAAAAATATATTCTTTTTAGCCTTTCTCACGAGTAGTCTTATCCTATCAGGATGTCAATCTGACATGGGAAGTAAACCACAAAAAGGAAATGGAACACGAGATAATACACCTATTGTTTTAATACCTCAATCAAGTGGTCATAAAACAATAGGAAACCATAAAATTACATTTGATATTTCTCATACTAATGATGGATACATCATGGTAAAATATACTGGTCAAAATCCAAAAGTTAAAGTAAGAATCAAAAATCCAAATGAAAATGATCCTTATACCTATGATATTTTTGATGGTTATAATGTTTTCCCACTAACAGGTGGTAATGGTCAATATACATTGACTGCTTATGAAAATATCTCTGGAACAAAATATAGCCAGCTTTTTAGCCAATCTGTTCAAATCACAATAGATAATGAATTATCACCATATCTTTATCCTAATCAATATGTGAACTTTAATCCAGAAACCAAACTCATTCAAACTGGTCAAGAGATTGCTGAAGGAGCTGATAATGATTTAGATGTTGTCACATATGTCTATGACTATGTTATTCGCACATTAACTTATGATGATCAAAAAGCCCAAGAAGCTAAGGATGGAAACTTAAACGGTTATTTACCAGATGTTGATGAAATTATCAATAAAAAAACGGGAATTTGTTTTGATTATGCTGCTGTTATGGCAACTATGCTTAGATCACAAAATATTCCAACCCGCATGATGATTGGTTATGTTTCGATGAATGGTGAAAGTATTTATCATGCTTGGATAAGTGTTTATCTTAAGGATACTGGATGGGTTGATAATCTCATACAATTTGATGGAAAAAATTGGTCCATGATGGACCCTACGCTTATTTCTGATGGAAATAATAGTTCTTCAATACGTGACTTTGTCACAAATAAAAACAACTATACAACAAAATATTTATATTAGGAGGATAATATATGAAAGACAAACAACTGACAAACAGTGAGCTTGCTGCTTTAACTGCACAAATGTCTTTGATTCTACATGCAGGAATCTCAACATATGAAGGGATTTCAATTATGAATGAAGATAGTGATGACAAAGAACTTAAACCCATTTTAAATATGATTTTTGAACATTTAGATATGGGAGAAAGCTTTTATGAATCATTGATTCAGACTCATGCTTTTCCAGACTACTTTCTTAAAATGATTGAAATTGGTGAAACATCTGGTCGCTTAGAAGAAGTTATGCATTCTTTAAGCATACATTATCAGCGTATGCATGATAATAATGAAAATATGAAAAGTGCAATGACATATCCATTAATTATGATTATTATGATGTTTTTAGTTGTGGTTGTTTTGATGACTCAGGTTCTTCCTATCTTTAATCAGGTTTTTCAACAATTAGGAGGATCAATCACTGGATTTTCTAAAATAGTTTTAGATTTAGGAATAACTCTTTCTACTTATTCTTATTTCTTTATAGGTCTTTTTATCATTATCATAGCTGTATTCCTTTATCTTATCAAAAATAAAAATGGTCAAAAGTCAATATATCACTTTTTAACACATTGCCGTTTAACAAAAAATCTTTCATTGAAATTAGCTTTATCGCAGTTTTCAAGTGGAATGTCTATAGCTTTAAGTAGTGGTTTAGATATTGATCAAAGTTTAGAGATGTCTAAAGATTTGATTACTCATAAAGAGTTAAAAGAAAAACTAGAAAAAGTGCAACAATCATTAGATGAAAAAGATTTAGCAGCTGCACTTGTTGACCAACAAATTTTTAGTGGTATGTATGCAAGGCTTGTTAAAATTGGAAGCAAAACAGGACATATGGATGAAATTATGAAAAAAATTGCTGATCAATATGATCAAGAAACAAATGAAAGAATAACACATTTAATTAGTATTATCGAACCAACTCTCGTTGCTGTTTTATCAGTCATTGTTGGAATTATCTTATTGAGTGTCATGATGCCTCTTATTGGTATCATGTCAAGTTTGTAATATGAAATATCTTAAAAAATATTGGATGACAATTCTTTCATTTATATTTGTTTTTATACTTATTTCTTATGGTTTTCAATCAATTCTTGAAGGAAGCCATCACCAACAAAAAGAGAGTTTAGAAAAAGCTTTAAGAAGAGGAATACTGCAATGTTATGCTCAAGAAGGGCATTATCCTGAAAGCTTAGATTATTTAATTGAACATTACCATATTCTTTATAATAAAGAAAGTTTTGATGTGAAATATGAAATCTTTGCAAGCAACATGATGCCGAATATAACAATTATTGAAAAAAGATAGAGGTAAACAATAATGAAAACACAAAAAAACCATTCTATTGATCTTATTTTTATTCTATTACTATTCTTTATCTTTGCTATTAGTTCTCTTGCTGTTGTCTATATAGGTAGCCAAGTCTATTCTTCTACAGTAGATACAATGGATAAAGCCTTTCATCAAAATATAGTTTTAGATTATATTTCTGAAAAAGTTCGACAGAATAATAGCTTAGATCAAATAGAAATCAAAAATATTCAAGACACTGATATTTTATGTCTACATGAAATATATGATGGCGAATCATACACAACTTATATCTATACTTATAATCAAGAACTTAAAGAACTCTTTATTCATGATGACGAAGATTTTCAAATTGAAAATGGCGAAACTTTGACAAAAGCTGATGATCTTTCTTTTTCTATTGATCATTCTTTATTAAAGGTTGATATGACACTCAATCACCAAACAAGAACGATTTATCTTTCTTTAGTAGGAGGAATGTAAAATGAAACACAGTAAAACTGGACTTTTTCTTATGGAACTGATTTTTGGAATTCTATTTTTTTCCATAACAAGTGCTATATGTGTACAACTGTTTGTAAAAGCTAACACATTTAATAATGAAAGTATTCAAAAAGATCAAGCCATGAGAATTGCGAGTCAGATTATAGAGGTATATAAAAGTCAACAATCTCCTATAGAGAATATGATATATTATGATGATACAGGCAATAAAACTGATAATCAACAAGGTAACTACATTGCTTCTATAACAAAAAATAATGGTTTTATACATATTGATGTGAGTTATCATCAAGATGTCATTTATTCATTAGACTATTATCTTTATCAACAAAGGATGTGGTAAATATGAGAAACAAAAAATTGACAATGAACATTGGTATTATCTCTTTTATGGTTGTATTTATCATCTTATGCTTAGTTACTTTTGCAATTCTTTCTCTTTCAAGTGCTTATTCTAACTTGAATACAACAAATAAAAGTATAGAACATATGAATCAATATTATGAATTATCCTCTCAAGGAGAAATGTTCTTAAAAGATATTGATGATTCTCTTTATCAGCTTTATCAAAAAACATCTACAAAAAATGAATATTTTCACCAACTAGAAACCTTAAAAAAAGAAAACAATGAAATAAATATTTCTAACCATGTAATTCAATATGATATCACTCATGAAAATATGACACTTCATATAGAATTAGAAGTTCTCTATCCTGGAGAAAAATTATATCATATCATTACATGGAAAACAGAAACAAACAATGAGTGGAATCCAGATCAAGGATTAGACATATTATAGGAGGAATATATGAACATTCAAGATATTTTAACAATTGCTGTACAAAAAAAAGCCGCTGATATCTTTATAGTTGCTGGACAACCAGCAACAATGAAAATTTACAACCAACTTGTTTTTGTAGATAATGAACGTTTACTGCCTCACTCTACTGAACAAATTATTAAAGATATTTATGAACTCGCTCATCATAGAGATATAAGTAGACTAGAAGAACATGGTGATGATGATTTTTCATTTTCAATTCCAGGCATTTCAAGATTTCGTGTCAGTACATATAAACAACGTGGATCTTTAGCTGCTGTTATTAGAGTCATTTCGTTTGATTTACCAAAACCACAGGACATTGGAATTCCAGAAGATTTAATCCAATTAGCTGATATAAAAAAAGGATTGATTCTTGTTACTGGTCCAGCAGGGATGGGAAAAAGTACAACACAGGCATGTATGATTGACTATATTAATACAACTCAATCAAAACACATTATTACACTTGAAGACCCTATTGAACATCTTCATTCTCATAAGAAAAGTATTGTATCACAACGTGAAATTACAATTGATAGTCTTTCATATGTCAATGCTTTACGTGCAGCCTTAAGACAAGCCCCAGATGTGATTCTACTTGGAGAAATGCGTGATTATGAAACAATTAACATTGCATTAACAGCTGCTGAAACTGGTCATACTGTTATTTCCACTTTACATACTGTGGGAGCTGCAACAACAATAGATCGTATTATTGACGTCTTTCCAGCAAACCAGCAACATCAAATTGCATTACAATTATCAATGACCTTGGAGACTGTCATTTCACAACAGCTTGTCCCTACTGTTGATGGAAAACTTGTTCCAGTCTTTGAAGTTATGCAAGCAACTCCTGCTATAAGGAATATGATTAGAGAAAATAAAGTTCATCAAATCGATAGTGTCATTGCCTCTAGTGCTCACTGTAAAATGGTAAGTATGGAAAACAGTTTACTAGAGCTTTATAAAAAAGGAATAATTAGCGAAGAAACAGCTCTTCTTTATTCTATCAATCAAGAAGTTATGAAAAGAAAGTTAAATATAAAATAAAAAAACCTCATAGGTTTTTTTATTGGTAATTTAAATAATCGTAGGGTTGGGGTATACCTTTAAAGTTATTTTATGGTTTTTGTTTAGACACCTTTAAATTTATTTTATGGTGTCTTTTTTATAAAAAAACCTTTCATGTTATGATTATTAATGTTCGCTTAATCACTCATGAAAGGAGGTTATTAACCTGTGTACGATGATATCATACATTCTCTTAATTTAAAAGCTGAAAATGTCAAATCTATTTCTCATGCCTTTAAAAACAATACACATTTTTACTTTATCAAACTTGTATCTCGTGGTGTTTTCTGCCCAGACTGTGGTCAATATACTAAAAAGGTTCATGAATATAAGAATATATCACTTAACCATTCTATTTTTATTACCGAAAATGCTTCTGTTATTTATAAGGCAAGAAGATATATTTGCCCACACTGTTCTAGAACGACTTTTGAGAATAATCCCTTCAAAAGCCATCACCCTAGATTGACTTTAAAAACCGTTCAAAATGTCCTCATATTATCAAAAGATTATAATCAGACTTTTTCTATGGTTGCCAAGAAAACCAATCTCTCTGTCACTGAAGTCATAACTATATTTGATGAACATGTTCAAATAGAAAGGAAAAAACTTTCTGAAGCTATTTGTATTGATGAGTTCTTCTTCTCTCGCTATGCAAAAAATAAATATGCTTGTATGCTTATTAATTTTAAAAATGGTCTTGTCCTTGATATTCTTCCATCTAGACACAAGGCTGATTTAAGATCATATTTTAGAATGATTCCCCTAGAAGAAAGAATGAATGTCAAATATATATCCATAGTTCTTTATGACAATTATCGTGATATTGCCTAACATTGGCTTCCTAATGCCATTGTCTGTGCAGATAGTTTTCATATCATAAAAAATATTAATGATGTCCTTAATAAACTTAGGATTTCTAAAATGCATGAATATGAAGACAATAAAAAAAGTGATGAATATTATATAAGAATTATCTTCTTTTTAAAGCTCCTCTTGATATTAGTGATACAGCATATAAAAAGAATAAACGTTTTTCCATGAGATATACAGATGGACAACTCTTAGAAAAGATACTGGCGATTGATTCCCAATTAAAAGAAGGATATGAACTTAAAGAATTGTATATGATATTTATTCAACAGGATGACCTAGATATAATAGAATCATTTCTAGAACTGATTATTAATAATTATAAACTCAGTACGATTATTGATTTTCAAAAATTAGGAAACACTCTAGAATCCTGGAAGAAAGAAATTATTAATTCATTCATAAAATATGATAACAGGAAATTATCTAATGGTCCAGTCCAATAGAAGGAAGGAACAAATATATTCATATTATTCTAGAATTAGCTAATGGGTATTCCAATTTCAAAAGATTTAGAAATAGAACAATGTACATACTCAACAGATTAGAAACATACAACGAAAAAATATTGGATGTGTTTTCTGTAAGAAGAAAAGGAAAAGAACGAGGAAAATACAACACAAAAAAAACGAACAAAAAGTGAATCAATTATCTGATTCACTTTTTAAAACCATATAATAATTTTATAACTTTCTGGTAAATAACCATAAAATAAATTTAAAGATTTTTCAAATCCACCCTACGATTATTTAAATTACCCAAAACATATAATCTGTATGGCTAATTAAAGTAATATCTATTGTATCTATTTTCCTATAAGCCTAATTATATCTGCTTTTGCGTGATTTTCTTACTGTGAATACACCAGCCAGCAGAACAAAAGATACGAGCATGAGCCCTAGCCATGTTTTCATATTCGTGCTGTCACCAGTTTGAGGGTTGTCAGACGTTGCTTGTTTATCTGTATTTGTTGGTTTCTCATTATCGTCAACCGTTGGTTTTTGTGTATCTTTTTCCTTGATAATAACGGTAATAGTTTTTGTACTTGAACCTCCTTTACTGTCTATTACTTTGTAAGTTACTGTGTATGTTCCTATCTTTGTTGTATCTACGTTGTTTTCCAAGACTTCGATTGCATTTGTAAGGTCGCCATCTTCTTTATCAAAAGCAGTAACACTCTCTAGTGGATTGAATGGATTTCCAAACGTAAGTGTTTTATCACTTGCATTGATTACAGGAAGTTCATTTGGTTCTTCTATTTTTGGATTGATAGTCAAGATAACCACAATATCTGTTACGATATTGTAATTAACCGTATCCGTCGGTGTATATATTACTTTGAATGCATGTGTTCCAATAGTTCCAACAGAAGTTGTTAGAATATCTTGCCATGTAAAACCATTTGGAAGTCTTACATTTGCAAGTGTTTGTCCGATGGTTGCTGTCAAGCCAGATGGTACATTATATGTTGGTGTTGCCTTACTGATTGTGAACTCTTTCCAGTCAGTTTCTGCACTTTTATAGCTACCATTTTCTGCAACAGTCGCTTTCACTCGATATGTTCCTACGTTGGTTGGAGCAGTATCAATATCTTCCCATTCATTGTTGTCTTTTGCTTCATAAGAGAATACAATGTTTCCTGCACCCTCTGTAACAGTATAGTCATTTGGTGATAATGATACAGCTTTACCATCATAGATCTTATTTAAATCCAAGCCATTTTTAAATGAAATAATGCTATCAGCTTTTTCTTCCCACTTTGCGTAGTAGGTTTTTCCAGCGGTTGGTATAGTTACAGCATTACCACTGAAATCCACATTGTCATACCATCCACCGAAGATATAACCAGCTTTGACAGGAGATGAAAACTCTCTCTCTGTAATTTGGGTATTAACTGGTATGGAGCCTCCCTTAGTATCAGCGATACATCCTTTAACATAAGTTTTTTTCCCACTTAATCCAATAAAAAATGAAATTTGGTCTTCTGACAACATATCTCCACTAATAAAGGCTATTCGCTTAGATACATCCTCACTAGTATCTTTTTCACACCAAAGTTGATATGATATATTTCCTAACTGGTTGAGAACAAACGAACCTCCCTCTAAATTCAGTCTATCTTTTCCTTCCAATTCGAAATTTACAGTATCCACAAATATTACGTTGGATGAACTAATTTTATTTCCAGAAAAAATGATTTTACCACCAAAAAGATAGACTCCACCCAAGCCTTCCATCCCTTTTCCACCTACAGATACGAAACCATTTTTAATTGTCAAAGTTCCGCTAGATTGTGCTCGGATACCATCAGGAAGCGTAATGTTCCCAGAAAGGATTGTGCAATTCCCCTTACACCAAATACTATCTTGCTGTGCTTCAATATCTACGGTTCCACTTGATATAGTTACATCACCATTTATATATAAACCGTAGGTATAAAATCCACCATTTCCTTTTGGCATATCAATTGTAAGAGAACCACTTTCCATAGAAAAATTCCCAGATGTTGTAACGATTGCTGTACCCCAGCCTGTAGCCGTTGTCAGAATAGTCACCGAACTATCTTGAAGGGAGAAATTGCCATCCCTTGCTATTAGTCCACTGCTGACACAATTTATATCCAGTTTCCCTGTGTTTTCTACATAAATAGTTTTGGCGGAGAAAGCGTCAATAAATCCACTAACAGAAAGATTTCCCGTTCCAGTAATTGTTAATTCTTCTGTAGAATAAACTGAAAAGTCCAAACTGGTATCAGAATTGTTTCTAATATAACTACTACCTGATAAAGAAAGAGTTAAAGGTCCATCAGCATAAATTGCTGTCGTTTTGATTTTATCAGGTTCAATTTTAAATGAATGACTGCCACTGATTTCAGCATTTTCCAAATATAGGACTTTATTTGAATAGATTACACCTTGAACTGTATTGGAAGTTAAAATTCCGTTTTCAATTAATGCGACATCACCTATATACAGATTTTTTAATTCACCAATATCTATCTGTTCCATAGAATAGATATCCTCCCTGACAGCCAGTTCATCTGTTGCAAACACTACTGTAGGAAGTATTGATGTCATAACCATTGTGAAGGTCAGTAGAAGTGACAACAATTTGTTAAATTTTAAACATTTCATATCAATTTCATCCTTTCTTATTTTTTGTTTTGAGTTTTGTGAGGAGGAAACTAGATAGGATAAGTTCTGTGTCTTCATGAGCCAACTGTTTTTTTGATTGCTCACCAAATTTCTCATTACAGAAAATTTTCTTTTTGCCTTTATCTCGTTCTCAAGCTCCCCACTCATTGTAGATTATGATATTCACATCAGGATAAAAAGGATACAGTGCTAGAAATATAAACGGCACAAAAAGCAGACTTTTTGTGCCGTGTGTGTTATCATTTTATTATAGGATAATTTGGATGAAAACAGTGAGTTTAAATGCAAATCTGCACAAAAAAACAAAGTTTAGAAGTGGCGTAGAAAGTCTACTTTTTATGCTACTTTCTATGATTTCACTTTCTGATAACGAAATATCCATCTTGCAAATGTAGTGTGATGAGTGTTTAATCGTCGTCCACCTTCACGCAGACTGATTTCTCCAGCTTCCCACAGTTGATAAATTTCTTCAAATTCTTCTGGAAAATCATGTTTGGGTCGTCCAAATTGAACCCCTTTTTCCTTTGCAATACGTATTCCTTCTGCTTGTCGTTGTTTCGTATTTTCTCTTTCAATCTGGGCGACATAGGAAAGTATCTGCAATACCAAATCTGCTATAAATTTTCCTGTAACGCCATTCATTTGATTTCTGGTATCAAGCAAAGGAAAATCCAACACAATTAGGTCAATGTCTTTTACTCTTGTTAGATAACGCCATTGCTCTAATATTTCATCATAATCACGTCCCAATCGGTCTATAGACTTAATATAAAGCTCGTCGCCTGATCTCAGTTTTCTTATCAGTCTTTGATAATTTTTGCGTATAAAATCCTTTCCTGATTGTTTATCAATGTACATCTGTTTGTTAGTCAATCCAATTTCCTTCATGGCTTCGACTTGCCTTGCGATATTCTGATCTTTACTTGAAACTCGGATATATGCGTATTTCGTCATAATAAATTCCTCCTTTGTCTATTATCACAAAGGAGATTATAATAGTATTAAGATAAAAGATGAATGAGGGAAGGACAGCGTGCAGACTTATATAAAATTCACGCTGTTATAAATTTATCTTACAATCTTTCGATTACTATCCTTATGTAGCAAAAGTTCAAACTCTGTTACCTGCTTGTCTTCGTCTGATTTGCCATAAATCAGATTTTATCCCTTTATTCCTCTTGATTAAAAAAACTCTGTCAAGAGCTTGCAGGGTTTACCCATGTATCAAGATATAGTTTCACCGCTTTGAGAACAGAAAAGCCAATGCTAGCAATGAAACATAGAACATTGTCTGTATTATTATGTATTTGATAAGCCTTTTTATCTGCTCGTTGATTATCTATCTGATCATTTCTCAACAACTGACGGATTGAAGTTATCCGAAAAATATTTGGCATGAAAGCAAAATATTTTATCATTATGACTACAGATATTATGGCTATAAGGAGCATTACACCTATGGAAAATTCAATATCGTGGCTTTCGATGAGGAACACAAAGTTGTATTCTTGGAATTAAAAGGTTCTGATTCATACAACTATTAATATTTATACTAAAATACTCATATCTTTATAATTACAAATTAATCTTCTTTTTCTTCTTAACAGCTTCTCCTAAACAATAATAAATTTTTGCTTTATCTGTGTCATTCAATTCATCCATATTAGTTAAAGTGTTCTCATTCTTTAATCTGCAAAGATAATCTAATGAAATATGATATACTCTAGCTAACTGTACTAATTTATCTATAGGGGGATTTCTTAAATCATTTTCATACAATGAAAGTAGAGTTCTTAATATGCCTGTTAATTGTTCTACATCAGTTTGAGTTAATTTTCTATCAATTATAGCTTTTTGTAATTTTTCTTCAAGAGTCATAAACATTACCATTATAAGAATAAAATAATTTATGTTGCTTTAGGTAATATGTTTCAAATAGTGGCATTTTTTGTATATAAAGACTATATAAAAATATTTAATGTTTATAAGAATTTAATATTATACTTTTTATGGTATTATGTATCCCAAGGAGTTTTTTTGTTTAATGAATATTTTATACAATTTTATCAGTAATAAATGCAGTCGCAATCTCATCTGCACAAGGATATTCTGTTATTGGGCTATACAATCCATCAATTCCAAAATCTTTAAAAAGTTTTTTTTGGAAATAGTATGCTCAACTGACTAAAGCCCATATGTTCAAATTTTCAATTTGAACATGTTAATAAATATCCTCCAGCTCATGACATGAACCCCAAAAGTTGAACTTATAACTGGAGGGGTTTTATTATGGCAAAACTAACATATGAAGATAAAAAAGAAATAATCAGACTATATGATGAAGAACATTTAGGATATATTCTTATAGCTAGGAAAATGAAAGTGACTGATAAGGTTGTTGAAAAAATTATAAGAAAATTCCATATGCATGGAGAAGATGCCTTAAAAAAGAAAAAGAATAGAGATTTTTCAGCTGATCTTAAATTAGAAATCATAAAAAGAGTATTAAATGGTGAATCTAAATCATCAGTAGCTATTGAATATAATATTGAGCCATCTCAAATCAGATTATGGCTTAAAAAATATAATGAAAATGGTTATAATGGTCTTATCAATAAACCGAAGAAAGGAAGACCACCAACCATGAATAAAGAGAAGAAAGTGATAGATCCTAATAATAAGGATGCATTATTAAAAGCTAAAGATGAGAGAATTCTTGAATTAGAAGCAGAGGTAGAAGCATTAAAAAAATTGAAAGCCTTAGTTCTACAAAGGAACAAGCAACAAATAAAGAAAAAACAATAGTTGTCATAGAACTAAGGCATAGGTATCCTCTAAAAATACTGTTCAAGGTACTTGAACTATCAAAAACGACTTACTTCTATCAAAAGAAATTATTGCTTAGTGAAGATAAAGATTTAGAAATTAAGACAAAGATAAAAGAGATATATGATAAAAATAAAGGAAGATATGGTTATAGAAGAATTACATTAGTTCTAAGAAGTCAAAATATTCTCATCAATCACAAGAAAGTAAAAAGAATTATGAAAATGATGGGATTATATGGAATTACACCAAGAGCTAAATACAAATCATATAAAGGTGATATGAATGGAACAGTAAAAAATCTTCTACTTGATAAAGAAATTGATGAAGTTAATCATAAGACAACATATAAGAGGAATTTTCCAACAACATCTGTCAATCAAAAATGGACAACAGATGTATCAGAATTTCATATTGCAGCAGGGAAACTGTATCTATCACCAATACTAGATATATATAACGATGAGATAATAGCGTATGATATTTCCACAAAACCAAATTTTGCACAAATAAATCATATGCTGGATATGGCATTTGAGAAATATGATAATCTAGAAGGATTGATTATGCATTCAGACCAAGGGTGGCAGTATCAAATGTATGACTATCATAAAAGATTAAAAGAGAAAGGGATTCTACAATCAATGTCTAGAAAAGGGAATTGTTTAGATAACTGTATTATGGAAAACTTTTTTGGGAAAATGAAGAATGAAATGTTTTATGGACATGAATATGAGTTTGAAACATTACAACAATTAAAGGAAGAAATGGAAGAATATATAGAATATTATAATGAAGAAAGAATAAAAGAAAAACTAAAAGGCTTAACACCTTTACAAGTAAGAGTTCAAGCCTTATCATAGATATTAAATTTTAGTCCAACTTTTGGGGTTCGGTTCACTAGCTGGAGGTTTTCCATGTGCGGGCATAGCCCTGCTCCCAGAGCAAAGGCTGAAGCCCCTTCATTTCATGCGACCTGTCCCTGCTCTTTGCACTATCTCTTATTGAAAGGATCTTTTAAATCAAGCACGAGTTGCTCTGCTGCTTGATCTTCCTTCAATTGATTCCTTATGTATTCTTGGATCTTTTTTTGTATTCTTTCCTGCTGTATCTACATAATATCCCCTGCACCAGAAACTTCTTCCTCGATACTTGTATCTTAAATCTGTCCATCTATCATATATAATTTGACTACTTTTTCCTTTCAAAAATCCCATGAATCCTGACACGCTCATCTTTGGTGGTATTCCCAACAACATATGTACATGATCTTTACATACTTCTGCTTCTAGAATATTTACATCTTTCCATTCGCATAGTTCTCTCAATATCTTCCCTATCTCAAGCCTTCTACTCTCGTAGAACGCTTGCCTCCTGTATTTCGGTGCAAATACAACATGATATTTGCAACTCCATTTTGTGTGTGATAAACTATGTAAGTCATTTGTTTGATTTTTTTCATTCATTTGATTTTCCTCCTGTTTTTGTCTTGCAGTTTCTCAGACCGCAATTCTATTATACAGGAGGTTTTTCATATTATCACTTCGCTAAAGCTTTTTCCTGACCCACAGACTATCTGTGGGTTTTATTGTATACAAAAAAGTGAATCAATTATCTGATTCACTTTTTAAAACCATATAATAATTTTATAACTTTCTGGTAAATAACCATAAAATAAATTTAAAGATTTTTCAAATCCACCCTACGATTATTTAAATTACCTTTTTATTTTGTATCTTGGATATATTTTTCAATTTGTTTTTCTAATATAGTAAAAGATGAAGGACCAGTCTCTAAGATAACCTGATGGAACATCTTGTCATCAAACTTATCTTTTAACTCCTTTTTTGTTTCATCATATAAATCTGTATACTTCATTCCATTAAGATAATACTTCAAATAATTTCCAGGAGTTTCTATGATAATATCATATTGTTCTTTCAATGTATCTTCATCCATATCAAAGTACTGTGATGTCCATTGAATATATTCATCATATGACCATCCTTCATAATGAATACCAATGTCCATTAAAGCAATAATACATTGCGTTGCTTTTGTATTCAAAGCATAAAGCTCTAATTTTTTTGCTTCAGTACTTGAAACATCTGCATATAAATGTGACTTCATTTCAATATATGTTGCCCATCCTTCACTATATCCACTATAATCGATTATATAACGGATAATTGGTAGATTCAAACGTTTAAAATAGTTATCTTGATACATATGTCCAGGGAATCCTTCATGAGCAAGTGTAGAAAACAATGAACTTTCATATTCACCATTAACCCAAATTTGATTAATATCATTTTCTGTTGCATCTATTTTCCCTTTAAGATAAGCTGCTGGAGAAAAATTATCCTTCATCGAATCAGGAACAACCATCACTTCATATTTAACATTATCAATGTTAGGATAATTATTTTTCATTTTCACATATAAATCATCTATATTTTCTTCAAATGAATCAAATGAACCATATTGAAGATGTCCAAAATCAAAGTCCTCACTGACCTCAGGATTCTTCATCATAAAGGCAGTCATTTCTGTAATAGATTCTTTGAGTTTCTTATTAAAATATGATTGAATATCTTCTATTGAATCATCTATTCCTGTTTGTGAATGAATCAAATATTCATAATACTCTTTCCCATTCTTAAGATGTGCCAACCCAACAGATTCTTCTTTTCCATGATATGTTGACAATTGTTTTCCCAAATCAGCATATGCTTTAACAAACGATTCCTTTAACAGTTTTTCATTTTTAAGTTTTGCTTCTTTTTTCTGTTGATCATTATAAAAATCTACAGCATCAATCTTTTCATTTATTGTTTCAATTAAAAATGGTTCCTTATCATTTGCAACATTCTCACATTGCTGAATAACCTTATCTAAAATATCCTGACTCAATCCAACATCATGATCAATTCTTTCTTTTTCCATTTCTCCATACTTTTTAAACATTTCTGGTGAAGTTTCTAAAATATGAAAATAACTCAACAAATCATTTTCACTTTCAAAAGTATATTCATTCAATAACAAAGGAAGCTGTGCCTGTAATCCAAGAAAACTTCCCAAATAAGAATTATCTAAATAATAATATTCCTCACTCATTTGAGTACGTATTAAATAATCCTTCACAATATCATAAGTAAGCTGTTGATCAACTGTCAAATCTTTATAAGAGAATTCATCAAGCTCCTTTAACATTTTTTGTACATCCTCATTTGACTCTTTATAATCATTCAAATCAGCATATGGTAATTCTAATAACTCTTTCTCAAAACCAAACTTTTCAGGATGAATAAACAAAAATTCAAGATTCATATCATCACTTGATACAAATCGACTTGGAAGTCCTTCTAAAAAGGCATCAAAATCCTTTTGAATTTGTTCTGTATCTTTTTGTGTACATGCAAATAAACAAAGCAACAAGCTGAATACTAAAATGCAAGATAATATTTTTTTCATACTGATTTGCCTCTCTTTCTTTTTTTATTATACCATAAAACACAAAAAAAAGAGCAATATTTGCCCTTTTATTTATATTCTTTTTTTAAAGCGAGAGCTATATATGCCCCAGCAAGCATCATGCCACCCCACAAAATAAGTGGTGTATGATCAGATGTTTTTGGATTTGAAGAATTTGTTATTTGATTAATTTTCACTTCATTTGAAGAAGAATCATTTGGTTTTGTTATTTCATCAATATAACTACTTGTCGCAATATTTCTATAAACCGTTGGCTTATTCACAGAAGGAACTTTCACCTTAAATGATACATTTTTAACCTGTCCTGGTTTTAGTATTCCTAAATCCCAAGTAATTGTTCCATCATTATTTTGACCATTGTCAGAAATAGATTCATTGATAAGTTCTAAACCAGCAGGAACTCTATCACTTATAACAATATCTGTTTGATCTTTTCTTGTTGGATTCATAACTTGTAAATCATAAGTAATAATGTCCCCAGCTTTGACAATTTGATCTTGAGTAGATAATTCACCATTATTTACTGACTGTTTCTTCAAAAATTCAAAACCACTTGTTACTTCTTTATTAACATAAGTCACATTATAAGTTGTCTTATTACCATCCTTTAATTTTATAACACCATTAATAGATGCCTGCTTTTTATCTACAACTGTTTGACTTCCCCCGCTTAACTGAATGTCATCAACCTGATATCCAAGAGTTTTCTCTTCCGTTATTTCATAACGTGTATTTTCAGGGATATTATATATAAGTATAGACTGATTAGCTTTTAAGGTCACTTGGCCTTTTCCATCTTTTAAAATCAAATCATCAAGAGGAGCATAAACAGTCTTTGTCTTTCCTTGAATGCTTTGATTTGTGACTTTCATCAAAGATACTGATGTTAATGGTTGTTTATTCTCATCCATAAATTCTAGGAAAAAAGTAAAATCTTGTGCAGGGGTTGTCTGATCATTCATCTTTTTACTTAATAATATTTCTCCTGGATTCATAGCATTAATAAACTTAGCATAATTTGCCTGTTCTAATCCATCAACATTTCCAGAAACTTTCGTTCCTTCCTGGAACAAAGCTTGACTCATTCCACCATCTATTGTTCCTGTTGTAAAGGTTGAGATAATATGCTCTGGTCCTCCAAGCTCTTCAACTGTATATCTCGTTCCTTTAGGAAGATTATGAACAATGATCGATTCTCCATCCTTCAGATAAAATAAATCTCCTGTAGCTAAATATACTTTGCTTTTTTCAATCAGTTGATGATTGGCATCATATCTATCATAATAATAACGATTAACAAGTTCAGTACCATTTTCATTTTCTAGTTTTAACTTGAAACGAAAATCTTCCTTTTTCTGTTTTTCATTTCCCTTAACTTCTTTTTCTATCTTTAATTCCCCATCAAATGTAATTGGATCTGTACTTAATGATTCAAATGGCAAAGAAAAGCGCATATAACATGTTGATCCAGAAGCTCCACGTTCTGTATAAAAAACTGAAATACGATATCTTTGACTTTCCTCTCCATAAGGAATTTTTTCTATATAATCCCATAAATCAACAAATACCCCTACTGAAGCATGTACTCCACCTAAATCTGCAATAAGTCGTGTAGAATCTTCATCAACTGTTCCATCATCATTCACTTTAGATAAGAAAATCCATAAGTCATCATCCCCATAGAAGAAATAACGTAATGGAGCACAATAACCAGGGTCAATCACATAATCTACTGTAAATGACATTCCAAAGAATCCGTTATGATTTTGATTATCATCAGATTTCACACAAGCTTCTAAAACATTATTGAAATTATTAATATGCTGATTATTGGCATTGGCGACATAATTTCCACTACCATCTTTAAAAGCTTCTCCATACTTGATATCATGTCCATCTGCTCCATATGACGCTGCCGAATCCATTGGCCAATAATTATTAGAATAAATATCTCGATCACTTTTCCATGCTTTACCCATATTTGTGAATTTTTCTAAATCACCTGTTGCAGGCTGATCTTGATAATCAACACCTTTTAAAGTGTATGTTCCACCTTCTCTACGGAATTTAAGTTTAAATTCATTATCGATATAATCAGTCTTCCCAGCCACATAATTATCTTGAGAAGGATCTGTGTTATCTGTTGCAAAGATTGCAGGAGCATTAATACCTTCTGACCATTTCAAAGTTCCATCACTGTTTAAACCAGAAACCAACCCAAAAGTTGCTCCATACATAGCACCAGTGACATCTTTATTTGTCATATTGAGTTTATTGCTAATTACTTTTCCATTAATATTCTGTTTCCACTCTTGAGTCCCTAGCTGGGTTCCTCCATTATTATTACCAAAAGCATATTTCGCATCGGTTCCATTATAATTTTTATAGTTATCTGAGGAATTGATACCATTTTGTCTATTATTCATAATAGTGATCTGATTAGATTTTTGTGATGATGTTTTTTGTTGATTCACTTTTTTAAGAGCATCATCCAGTGTTGTATAAAAACCTCCATCAGAAATATCATAGTCAAAAAAATGAACATTATCTATAGGACTCTCTTCTTCACTCTCTGTAACCTCAAAAACCAAACGAACAACAGTTCCTTCTTCTATTAAGATAACCCATTCATCATTTGCAGTTTTCTGTGGCTCTTTTTTACCATTTAAATAGCGATTATCTGGGTTATTAGTAAAGATGAATTTTGATGGATCATGTCTTTGCTTTCCATCTGGAGTTAAAACTGGTTGGCCATCTTCAATTAATGCTGGTGATTCGCACACAAAAAAGTCATCTTTTGATAAACTTTGAGAATCATGCCCTGGTCTTTGAATCCAAACTTCAGACATTGTATAATTTTTGTTATAATGACTTTCTTCACCATCTCCATCATTATATAATTGATTCATATAAATCATTCTTGGCTTATTTAGAAAGTGTGTTGTTTCATCATCAAACATTTTCACTAATGTTCTTTCTGTTTCAATTTTACCACTGTCCAAAACCTTTACTGACCACTGTGGTACCCATGTATTACTGTTGTCAGGAATCTTTTTTCCCTCAGTATTAATAATCTTTAATGTTCCTGCATGTTCTTCATCACCATCATTAACCATGCTCACACCATGGAAATAAAAATAATGTTGTATTGTAAATTCAGGATTAACTTCTGGATTTAATGCGGGCTCATTTTTATAGGTTGTATCTGTCGCTGATAAAGATGTTATATTTGCAAATAAAGATATAACTATTGAGAAACAAATTGATAATGTTAAAAAATATTTGAATGCTTTGTTTGTATTTTTATACATACAAATTCCCCCTTTTTTATTCAATAATCTTTGCCATGATTCAAATCGTTTTAATTTATTTTTTATCTTATGCCTGCAAAAAAGTTTCTATTGCAATAAGAAACAATAATAAATCTCAATAAATATATAAGAAACTATTTATTCGATCACATTATACCCCCCCACCCGCCTT
>CATOPA010000016.1 GCA_951801965.1 uncultured Erysipelotrichaceae bacterium
TCATTCCTCCCATTCAAAGTTTTTGATCACTTTTTACTATATTTCTATTTTCGTTTTTTTGAAATTATTTTCAATTTGGTTAATTGCTTTGTTTTTATTAAATGTTTCATTAAAAATATCATAAACAATACAAATAAAATACTCTTTTGGACATAAATTCAACATTAAATTAATATCATAAATATTATCTACCATCTTAACATTAAAAACATCTTTGTTTTTATATATAATATTAATTGTATCTTGCTGTGGAGAAATATAATAATTAAATTCGGACAAGATTTCTTTTTTTAACTTTCTAAGTTTAAAGTTGTTTATGCGTTCTTTTCTACTAGCACTATTTATACATTTAAGTTCTAGGGTTGAAACAATATCATTACCACTTAATTCGATGTATAAATCAGCCATTGCATAAAATAAGGCTTTTTCTTTTAATTGATACATGTCATATAGTTTAGATAAATATCTAAACATAATTTTTTTACTATAAGATGTTTTTAAGTTCATAACATCAGTTAATTGGGATAAAAACATCTTCTCACAAGTTTCAAAAAAGGAATGATTATTATTTCTAAATGCATTATATAGTGAAACATCAATAGGAAATTCATAATGTTTTAATATAAGAATATAATCATTATTATTTTTTATATAATCGTAGGCTTTTTCTGTTAAAGAATAAAATTCATTATAATTATTTGGAAGATAGTGTTCTATTTGATTAAATGACAATTTTTTTATTTTTTCAATATTTGTGTTCTTTCTTCCTGTTGAAAGTATGCCATAGCTTTCAAGTATATTTTTTAAGTCTTTAAGTTTCATTGTTTTTAAAATGTCTTCAACAGAAGATTTTGTAAAGTATCCTTGATAAATTAATTGTACATGTAATGATGATATTTTAATGCTTTTTATCTTGTCTCTTAATATAAACGGATAATCTAAATCTTTCAAAATTGGTGAAGCAAGATCCTTAAAATAGTTTAAAAATATAGTTTTATAAAATTCAATCATATCTTTTTTTGATACTATAATTTCCCAACAACTTTTCCAACACAGTCAATTCTCATAAATTCATCAAAAAGAATATCATTGTATTCTTTATTATGAGAAATTAACTTGTCTTCTCCTAATTCCTTTAATAATGCAACACCATTAATCATAAATGCACCAACTTGACCAATTGCAACTTCACCTTTTTTAATCATCACTTTATCACCATCATGATACGTTGGCTCCATTGAATCACCAGATACTCCTATAACAAAGTCAATATCACTATATTCAATTGGAACTTCTATTTGTTCACATGGAAGATCATCAAAAACAAATTGTCCAGTACCAGCAGATAAACATGCTTGGAAGTCTGGTTTTAATACAGTTTCATAAGTCACTTCTGGTTCTTTAATGCAACGAGCATACTCAGCATTTAAAACATAATCAGTTACATCTTTGCCGTGTTCATCAAGAGCACGGTATTTTTTTATGACCTCTTTCTCACTAACAGATAGAATTTCTTTGCTAGCTAAATCTTCTATAAAATAACTTGCAGAAACATTAAAAGCACGGCAAAGATACTCAATTGTGTCGATATCAGGTTTACTAATGTCTTTTTCCCAATTGCTTACAGTTGTATTTTTTATATTCAATGCATCAGCAATATCCGACTGTTTTAAATTTGACTTTTTTCTAGCCTCTTTTATCTTCTCGCCTAGGGTTAACATTTTATCATCTCCTTTTTCAATTTTGATTTTAGCATTTAAATTTTGAAAAGTAAACTAAAAAATCCATTTAAAATGAAATTTATTTTAAATATCCATTGACAAATAAATATAAATGGATTAATATTTAAATGTCCATTTAAAATGGAGTTTGAGAAGGGGGGGTGACATAATGTGTTTAGCAAAAAGAATAAAGTTGTATCTTGTCGAAAATGATATGACACAGAAATGGTTAGCTAATAAAATTGGTATGGATAATGATAAATTATGTATGACTTTAAATGGTAATAGAAAAATGTCAGCTGAAGAATTTGCAAAAATTATTGTAGCACTACAAGTGCCAGCAGAAACATTTATCAAAACAGATTGAAAAGAGGATTAAATATGAATTTATTAAAAGAATTGTTATTTTGGTGGATATTAATAGATGATATTTTGCTTATTATTTTTAAAAAATGGCGAAAAGAAAGAATTTCTTATTTAAAAAGATTAGATAAGAAATCCTGAATAAATTTATTTATTTGTTCGCTATAAATAGTATAAAAAACGGTAATAAACCAATATAAAATTTGGAAAATTTTAACAGATATAGAAGAATCTTTTAATCCTAGATATTTAAAGATATTTTTTGGTAAATAAATAAAACATTCTATCCAAAAAATAGGATTAAAATTATTTCTAATTCTTTGTTTGTAAACACCTATTGCTTCATCAAATGAAGAAAATGCTAAAGATAAAATTCTTTTGTCATTAATAAATAAATTGTTGAATAAAGAAATAGTTCCTGTTTGAACCATTCCTAATCCCATAGGCTGTATATCTCCAAATTGTTTGTTATCTACATTTGCTTTTTTAAAGAGTTCAACAATTTCTGAATTGTATTCTCTTACCGAGATTTTCTTATTAGTCCAAAATTGTTCGTATTCATTAGATAAAAATTTTAGTCGATAAAAGTAATAAATATTAGATATTAATCTATATAACCAAATAACAAATAAAATAACTGGAATCTTCATATTAATTCTCCTTTGAGAAATTATATCAAAGAAATAAAGAAGTATCAATCTATGATTTATTTAAAACAGATTAAGGAGAAGGTGGATGAACATTGAAATTAAAAGGATAAATGAAAATATAGTATTGATTATTGATGATGTTGTAATTACTATTACAGATTATTTAATAAAAAGTTCTGCTGATGGCACAACAGAACTAATGGTTAAATTGAAATTTAATTCAACTATATTTGAGATGTCAACCATTTTAAAATGATTGCTGCAATATGGCTAGTAATCCATGAGTTTTTTTGAATAGTTTCAGTAAATTTAGATAAAATTCCTTTACTAGCTGGTACCTCATTGTTTGTAATCATTTCAAGTAAATTCACAATTTTATTAAGTTCTTCTTTATCTTGTGAGTCTGATTTATTGATTGTATCACGCAACTCATTAATAGAAGAAGAGTAGTTTAATGTGAAATTACTTTGATTACCAATAACAGAACCATATGCATTGTTGATTTGATAAGTTACATTACTACTATTTTGTTTATTTTTATACTCCACTTCGGTTAGTATGAAAGCTTGAAGTTCGCAAGGTTCTTTCATAAATACAGTTGTTTTAGTATCTTGAACATAAAAACGTTCATTAAATTGATTTATCAACCAATCATTTGGTTTTATGTCTGTTTTAGGTAAAAAACCAACATAGTTTTTATGAGTATCACTTGTTCTATTTTCCACACCTTTTAGGTCAGCAATAGTAACTCCATTACGTTCAAGTTTGTAAGGCTGATTAGCTTGTTTAAAAATTAGCAAAAACGGATTTGTCATTTTCATTTCACCTCCCTTACAGGGATTATACCACATTAGGAGATACTAATTAATGATTTATTAAAAAAACTTATAAAATAAAAAGTTCATCTTCTCACAGCAGGTAATCAGTTTTATTTCCAGAAAAATCCCAAACGTTCTTCTGATTATCTGCTTTGAGGGGATGAGCAAAAAAGAAAGGAAGTGAGATTATGCTTAGACAAACGAAGATGCTTAAATTTGAAGATGTAAAAGAAGATTTAGGAATATCAACTATTCAGCTTAATAATTTTATTGAATTGAAAATGCTAAATCCGATTTTTTTAGGTAAGGGATGGAAGTTTTCGCAAGAAGAATTGTTAGAATTTCAAAGAAAATATCGTGGAATGAATTTAAGTAATTATGTAAATGCAAAATTAGCTAAAGAAAAAGCCGACTTGGCAGAGTCGACTTCAAACAATTAATTCACAAAAATTAATCAACTACATTATAGTTGATGGAAAGGGAAAAAACAAGTATGAAAGATGTCTTATTTTGTATGATTGATATCTTCATTTGTATATTAGCTCATATATTATTTGTCGGAATATTATTTGGTGTTCCGATTTATATGGAAGCAAAGAGAAATAAAAGGACATTATTGGAGGAATTGATAAGTGAAGAATAAAAATCAAGAGAGAATAGTCGTGACACTGTCATGGCTATCAATTATATTGCTGTATTTGTTTATGATCTACTGGAACATGAAGGAGGTGTGGTAGATGAGCAAAAAAGAAGAACTTGAAAATGAATTATTCAATCTGGAAATGAAAGACAGATGGACTAACGAAGATTATGTGAGAGTTAAAGAATTAAGACAACAAATAAAGGAACTAGAAAATGATTGATGTAGTTTCTTTCTTTAATCAATGTCATGTATATCAAACAGTTGATAAGTCTGAGGAATGGTTAAAACAAAGAAAAACGGGAATTGGTGGGAGTGAAGCTTCCATCATTCTTAATATCAATCCATATAAATCGCCTTACCAGCTTTTCATGGAAAAGAAAGGAAATACTATTGAACATATTACTAATAAGGCTATTGAAAAGGGAAATCGCCTTGAACAGCCTTTAATAGATGTGTTCTATGCACTTCATCCAGAATATACAAAGGTTGATACAAAGCATATTTCGTTGAAATCAAAGAAGTATGCTTTCATGAATGCAAATCTTGATGGTGCGTTCTTAGATGAGAATGGGAACAAGGCTATTTTGGAAATCAAGACAACCACTATTCAAAATAAGAAGATGCTAGATGAATGGGGTTATTGGGATAGTAAACAAGGAATATGGATGGAAAGACTTCCAGATTCATATTTCTGTCAAGTCATTCATTACATGGTCACAACTGGTATTAAAAAAGTTGTTGTCTATGCGTTGATTGATTTCAGTTATAAGAAAGGTCAAGAGACGAGAGAAATAACAGTGACATGGGATGAGATATATGATGATATGCAATATCTCATTCAAGAAGAACAAAAATTTTGGGTGATGTTGGAGAACAATACTCCGCCACCATTTATGCAAATGAATTTTAAGTGAGGTGTACATGATGATTTATGTAGTTGAAGTAATTATACAAGGAGAAATATATTTTTTATTAGGATTAGATGGCACAGTTTCAAAAAATATCATAGATGCAATATTTTTCGTAAATAAAAATGTAGCATCTTACTATGCTACACAAATTGAAAGTATTATTTGTGGTTCGTTAGGAAGGTTAAGATCGTTGACTATCCATGAAATGTTTTAATGCCACTTTATTGATATAACATTGGTCTAACATTTTGTGTGCAAAAGAAATTAGATTCAATATATCAAGACAGTTATCTAAATTCTCATATGAATATATTTTAGGAGTGTGAGCTCTTGGATTTCTGCCTATTTGACCGATGGACAATAACACATTTTTAAGACCATTATATAAATTGATCTCAGTTTCATCCCTTAATGAATTAAAAACAATAATGGGATATTTTAAATCAAAGCAATTATAAATAAGTTTATTTCCATCTAAATTTATTCCTGTCATTTTACGAATTCTATCATATATAGATTTTGATGCTTCAAAAATTATTGAAAAATAATCTTCACTAACAATATCTTGTGTACAAAATTTTATGATTTCAGAATGTATATTTCTTTCATGAAGTTTTGATTTAAGTAAATCATATTTTTCATCAGCCTCACGTTTTGATTTTGTGGATTTTGTTAGATGAATTTTACCATCTGATTTAAGTTCTAAACCATATAAACTAATACATTTATTTATTTTACTCATTTCTTCATTATAATGATTTAAATCTATAAACCAAGAACTTGATGGATGAAAAATATATTCAATGATTTCTACTATCTTATTACCACAATTAAAACGTGATTGAGAAGCAATCATAGAATGAGATAATCTTTTCCATTTTGTATCTTTCTGAAAAGTATCTTCAAGACCAAGATGATTTAACATAGAAGTTATTTTACTTCCAGTTAATATGTTTCCTAGTATAAGACTTATTGTTTCTATTGATTGAAAATTAAATTTATTTATGTATGTCAATTTTATTTCGCCTCACTTTCTATATCAATTATAGCATAGTGAGAATTTTATAAAAGGAGGAGTTATTCACAATGAATAAATTAAAAATAGTTGACATGAATGGTCAACATACAATAGATAGCCGATTGGTTGCTGAGGCTTTAGAAATGCAACATAAAGATTTATTAGAAAAAATAAGAAATTATATAAAAATTTTAGAAGGCGGAAAATTCCGCTCTCAAGATTTTTTCATTCAAGATGAATATAAGAGTAGACAAAACAAAACTATGCCATGCTACATGCTTACAAAGAAAGGATGTGAAATGGTTGCAAATAAAACAACTGGTGAAAAAGGTGTCATTTTTACAGCGATGTATGTGGATGCATTTAATGAAATGGAGAGCCACCAGCAACAGTTACCTGCAGATCCAATGAAAGCATTAGAATTAATGTTCCAGGCAACAAAACAAACGAATGAAACAATTGGAAAAGTTGAGTCAAGAGTAACAAATCTTGAGGAAAATGCTTTCTTAAGTCCTAGTGAGTATAATCTTGTCTCCACAAGAGTAAATGAACGTGTAAGACATATTGTCAATGCTTATCATTTAAATCTCAACAGAAAACAACGTAGTGAGCTGTATAAGGCAATTAATCGTGAGATTAAAGTTATCACTGGAATAAAGGCAAGATGTCAACTTAGACAAAAAGATTTGGATAATGTTCTTGATTTTATTAACGATTGGGAACCAAGCAAAGCAACATTGATTGTTGTAGAGCAATTATCATTTAATTTTGAGGAGGGAAATAGTGGTGAATAATTTACAAAATGAATTTATAGGCAGTACAAGTGCAGTTCGTATATGTAATGAATATGAACTGAAGATATTAAAAGAATTTTTAGGAATTAAAAATGTATTTGATAAAAACGGAAATATTGCGGCTCAAATAACAGCAAGAAAATATCCAATCGTATTTTATCGAGATGTTGTTGGATATTATATAGATCAAGCTGAAGAACAAGAAGTAAAAGATATGAAATATAAAGTAGTATCGTTTCAAGAAATGTTCCCACCAGTTGTAGAGCAAAGAAGTTTATTTGGTGGTGAGAATGCACCAGGACTTAGACAACCAGATGAAGATCTGATTCAACCAGAACCACTTGATCCAATAGAAGATCCAATGAGTGACTCAATTATTGATACAGAACCAAAGGTCGTTAATGAATTATCATTAGCAGAAACGTTAAATCAATTACAAGTAGGGTCAATAGTTCCAGCAACGATTACAGGAAATATTTTAGAGTTTAAAGATAGTGTAATACATGCAATCAACAAATATAAAGGCATTGTTGTTACAAAGGATAACTTCAAAGAAGTCACTGTGACACGTGCTGATTTGAATAACAAGAAAAAGGAAATTACAGCTAATATAAAGAATATTAAAAATGAAGCTTTGAAAAATGTCAATGAAGTTTATGATGCTATGACAGATATTATCAAAGCTATTGAAAATGTAGTTGATCCATTAGATAAAGATATTAAATCATTTGAAGAGTTAGAGAAGAAAGAACTTGAAAAGAAATTAATTGAAAGTACAATCAATCCAGTTTTAGAAATCCTTATCAAAAATAATCAACTTGATAGTGAGATAGCTGAAAAATTTACATTTAACAAAGCATGGACCAATGCAAGTGCTTGGACTAAGACAGGAAATCTAACAAAGAAGACTGAAAGTGAGATTAATGCTGAGTTAGAGAGATTAACAAATCTCTATCAACAAAAGCAAAACGATATAGAAACAATCAAGTCAACCGTTAGTCAGTTAGCGATTGCAAGAAATGTTGAAGGATCTCTCAATGCCGATACATATATTGAACTTTATAAAAAAGGTGCAACAATGCCTCAAGTCCAAGAACGTATCAATCAAGATTTGGAAATGATTAAAAAAGTTGCTGAACAACATGCACAAAAAGAAGTTGAAAAAGCCCAAAAAATCCAATCTCAGCAACATTCATCTCAACAGGAACAACAACATGAAAATGTTCAAAATGTCTCAAATTCGCAAGAAAATCAAGATAATATGATTAATTTAACTGATGATACGACAGGGGAGCTTCTAGCTAAGGGAAATGATAGAGGATTATCTGCAAAAATCATCCAAACACCTGAAAAATATCAAGGTAAGATATATGAGTATACATATTCATTTAGGGGTTCATTTGGAACAATTAAAACTTTTAGTAATATTTTAAAATTATTTTCAATGATGTTTAAAGATTTCAAATATGAAAAGAAATAGGAGGAAATAAATATGTCAATAGCAAATAGTTTACAAGGAAAAGTACAACAATCTAGTACTAAAGTTACAACAGTTGAAACAGATACTGGAAATATTAAATTATCATCAAGAATTGTTAGAGATTATCTAGTAAATGGTGGTGGTGATGTTACAGATCAAGAGGTAAGTTTGTTTATTGCTTTATGTTCTGCTCAAAAACTCAATCCTCTCATCAAAGAGGCTTATTTAATTAAATATGGAACACTGCCTGCACAGATGATAGTTTCTAAGGATGTCTATCAAAAACGTGCAAACAAAAATCCTAATTATGATGGTAAGAAAGCTGGTGTTGTCGTTTTGAATCTTCAAAATAACGTAGACTATCGAGAAGGAGCACTACTCATTGAAGGGGAAACACTGCTAGGTGGATGGTGTGAAGTCTATAAAAAGAATTCAAAAGTTCCTGAAAGAGTAGAAGTTTCTTTTGATGAATATGTTGGTAAGAAAAAAGATGGATCTATTAACAATCAATGGGCAACTAAACCTGCAACAATGATCAGAAAGGTAGCAGTTGCTCAAGCATTGAGAGAAGCCTTTACAGAAGATTTCCAAGGTATGTATACAGCTGAAGAAATGGGTGTCGATGAAACAGATTTAAACAATGAACCAGTTAATGTTCAAACTGTATATGAAGGTACAAATGGTATTCCTGAACAATCATCTTCTTCTGATGTACAAATGACTCAATCTATTTATGAATCAGTAGCGGAAGAAGATCCGATGGCTTAGGAGGTATATACATGAACCTGATTACAAAGTTATTAATGGAAAATAAAGTTAATGTATATAATGCAGTCTATGCTTTGATAGAAGGTTAATTGTTTATGCAGGAGGAAAAGAAAGGATACGTCAAGTTATATAAGAAAATTGAAGATTGGAAGTATTTCAGAGACCCTTATGTGCTTCAGGTGTTCATCTTTTGCCTCCTCCATTGTGAGTATGTGAAAGATGATACAATAGCAAAATTTCGTTCTGGGACATTTGAAACAACTAAATCAGAGATGTGTAACATTCTTGATATGAGTAGAGATAAATTATATAAATGTCTGAAAATCCTAAAAGATGATGGTGCTATTGATTACTCATTAAAGGGAAAAATAACAACAATCAGGGTTATAAAATATGACCTATATCAAACGATTTTAGGATCAAAGATTAAAGACTAACTGTACGTGTGACGAACGATAACTGTACGTGACACAGACACTTACTGTACGTGTGGCGAACGATAACTGTACGTGATACGTACACTTTATCTATATAAAAGAAATAAAGAAATAAAAGAAAGTAAAGAAAGCAGTGCTGCTGTGATTATGCTTATCATGTTATATAGTGGGAAGTCAAATATCACATGGCATGCAATCATTAAATTTCTTATTGACTTGGGAGGTTTTGGATTTTGGAAAAAAAGGAAATTAGGGAAATTCTGAATTTTATGAATGCATTATATCCAAACAGAAAAATACAAATGGATTCATCTGTGATTGAAACATGGATGATCATGTTTGATGGATATGGCAAGGATGAAGTTATTCAATCCATCAAGAATTTATCAAGAAGGATAAAGTACATACCAAACATTCCTGAGATACTTGATGAGATTAAGCATGTATTTAAAACAGAGATGAAAAGAATGGATGAGGTTGTTATCGTAAGAGTTATTCTTCATGATGAAATCATACCATTCAAATTCAAGGATTCATCAAAACTTCAGGAGTTTATAAGTTTTTTAAAAACTTCACCACCAATTGAAGATATCAAATACATGCACATGAATAACATTTTAGAAATGAATCCATTTGCAATGATTTCAGCAAAAGCAATGGAAATCTATGCATCTGGTAATCAAAAGAAATCAAAACAGTATTAAAAAAACGAAAGGGGATAAATATGGCAACAGATTTTTTAAAGATGCTTAAAGAACAGCAAAAGGCATCTCAACAAGAAACAGTCAAAGAGGTAGAACAACCTCAAAAAGTTAAAAAAGAGTCTCAGTCTAAAGATTTGACACCAAAAGCAGATGAATCAAATAAACAACAAGGGAAACAATCTTCTAAAGCTAAAAAAGAGGATATGACAGAAAGTTACGAATATCCATTTAGCTTATATACTGAAGGTCGAGTTGTTGATATTTCTGAGTATAGTTTTGAAGATGGAAAGAAATATACACCAGAACAAATCAATGACATTATGTTAAAACATCGTCATTATGAATTTGCTGGAGAGATGGTATATAAAATGTTTGAAGATGATAACACACTTGTGGTTACAGCTAAGCAATACAAGAAAGGCTGATGATTATGAGTGCAACAAAGTATGTTTTTATAATCGTTGGAGCAGGAGGAACAGGGTCTCTACTTGCTAGAGACTTACCTAAGCTTCTTATCGACACACCTCATAAGATGCTTATTGTTGATGGAGATCAAGTTGAGAAGAAAAATATGAAGCGTCAAAGCTATCAGATACAGGATATTGGAGAATTTAAGTCAATTGCTTTAAGTTCTAAGATAAATACTTTCTATGATACAAGGTGTGAGGCACTTGGCTTATATTTGACAAAAAATGAAATTATTGAGTATTGTGAAAACAACTTTGAATATACACCAGTGATTATTGGATGTGTTGATAATGATGCTACAAGAAAGATAATTGAATATACTTTCAATAAGCTGAAGTGGTGCTATTATCTTGATTCTGCAAATGGTGAATATGAAGGAAATGTTTATATTGCTTACAAAATGGAAAATAAAAAGCATGGTGTATTAAGAAGTGAAACATATAAGCTATCAGATGATCTTCATCCACTTGATGAGTCATGTGAACTGCAGGCGAGCAAAGGGAATGTGCAGTTTCTTGTAACTAACAATAAGATGGCCAATTACCTACTGGAACATTGCAATGCATTATTGACTCTTGAATTGAAAGGTGGTGTTCAAAGTGTTAAGCGATTTAGTTCAGTATTTTACAGTGAGTGAGGATCTATTTATTGAGGACTATGATTTAGTTGAATTTATAAGATTTATTCATAAGCATACTCAAGACGATAGAATTAAGAACTGTATAGAAACAGCAGTGAATAAAAATATTGAATACTTTATTGATGTATTTGAATATGGATTTAATGAAGAAAATTATCTTAATGATATGCATTTAGGAGATGCCTTGAATATGCAGTTTGATAATAATTTTGTTACGATGCTTTTATCAACACTTATGCACACAATTCATTTTCATGTGATGTATGAAGATATTGGGATAGATATTCTTCTTGATGACGGTAATCATTGTGACGAGTATGAATATAAGATATCCAGTTATAAAAATTATGAAATAAATCGAAGGATTGATCATTATATCAACAGCTTTATTTTAAGCAATATAGAGGATTATGAATCTATAGATCATCCTGGAGCTATAGATGGATATACTGCTGAAACAGAAAGATTTATTATTTCACACATAAAATTTCATGATAAGAGCCTGGCTAGAAAGATAAGAAAAGCCTATGCCAAAGATGAGCAAGTTCGTATGATGTTCAATGAATTGAACTACTACATGATTAATGGTGAGTTTATATTTTTACAAGAATACAGTATTGAGTGTGTTGGATATAATGGATGTTTTGATATGGATATTGTGTATGATGGAATAAATTCATTGATGAATGATCATTTAAAAGTAAAAAATATCAACAATGAGTCTAGAGCATTTAAAATCGCACTTAGAAATTTTAATAAAGAACTTCACGAATATTGCAGTGATGGATATAGCAGTAGCTTTTTTACAAAATTGACAAAATGTCATGTTCCACCTAAAAAGGAGATTATTCTATGAATGAGGTTATAGCAAGGATAAATTCGTTGGTTGACTATGTGGATATTGCTATTAAAGATGATCATGGTGAGGCAATGTTTAAAAAAATAGCAAAAGAAGAATATGTGAAAATTGTTAATGAAACACTTAAGGATAATTCTGCATTTGTTAAAAAGAATATTAAACTTCTTAATCAGCAGATTATAGCTATCAATGAACATTTTGCTGTTGTCAGACAGGAAGGATCAAAGAAAATAGTGACATATTCTGTGAATGGTGAAGCTTATAAAATTAATTTTCCAAATGCAATATACATAATAGAAATCAGTGGAGCAAAGATTAGAGGAATAGAATGTTATGCCTATAAAGAATACAAAGGTGAAGAAACTGAACTTTATGAATATCCTATGCCTAATGAATTATCTGGAAATCATATGTGTATCGGAAATGCAGACAGAAGCATAAAAGATAATGATATTGTAGGTGCACTTGAGAAAATTATTTTTACCCCTTATTCACATACAACGTTTAGTGGTATGAATGGTTTTTCTAGCACACAAAAATATTTTGAATATCTAGAAAAAAATGAATTTCCATATAAATTCATGAAATCATTACGAAAGAAACTAGGTGATGTTCTTCATGGGTAAAAAGAAGCATAAAGCATTATATGCTATATATGATAAAGAGGATATGTATTGTTTTTCAGGGAACATATGTGAGTGTGCAGAATTTCTAGGTGTTTCTAAGGAGACAGCTTATACAATGGTATCAAAAACAAAACATGGAGTTAGTAAATATGAACATCAAATTTACAGAATAGAGGAGAATGAGGAATAATGAAAATAACAAAAGATGAAAAACAGCTGTATAAACTGCTGGATGTCGTTTCAAAGATTTTTGGAAAGACAGAAGATAGAACTGTTATATGCGGTGATAATAACAAACTATATTTTCACACACTTGGTTACTGTGGTGTATTTGTTTCCAAAGATGATGATATGAGAATTATTGATGCTTATGATTTTGGAACATATTTCTATGAACTAAAGCAGTTACCTAATAAATCATTTGTTTTAGATGTATTGGATGAAGATGTGACACCAGAAAGTCAAAGACGATATTACACAGTTATTGATTTTATTGATGCACGTATTGACTCAAGAAAGTGGATATTAGAAACGTATAAGGATTATGACTACAAGATAGCGCAGATTGCAGCAGCTACAAATAAATGGATTAGAGATGAAGATATCCCATATTTAAAAATATTTATGAGTTTTGAAGTATTTGATTGCGATGACAGTCTTATCTTTAGAGGTGAAAATGATTTATGTGATATATATCTTATCATGAGCGGTAGTATTGTCATTCCTGATTATGATGATTCAACACAAATGAAAATAGAAGCATATGAAGCTACTGATGAAACAGATGATATATCAGAAGAACCACCTGAAGAATTTGAAGATGACAATCAGGAAGTAGAAGAAGATGAAGAAGATCCAATGGCCTAGTCAAGGCATCATCTTTGAAGTACCAGGAGTGAGAGGAAAAGGCAGACCACGATTTATGAGAAATGGCCATACATATACAGACAGTAAAACAGTTGCATATGAAAACCTTATTAAATCGTCATATTTAAAGCACACAGACTATATTTCAGATAAGAGCATAAAGTTATCCATGTATGTGTGCTTTGCTCCTGTTAAATCTGATACAAAGAAAAACAGGCTTCTCAAATTATCAAGAAAGGTATGGCCAAAGAAAAAGCCAGATGTTGATAATGTTGTCAAGGTGGTACTTGATGCATTAAACAAGGCCGCTTATCACGATGATACACAGGTCAATGAGATACAAGTGATACGTCACTTTGATGAGCAAGAACGTTTGATCATATGCTTGAAAGAGAACGGCGAGCTTTTTGAACGTTAAGAAATGTTAAGATTTTACATAAGGGAGTGAAAATAAATGGGCGAAAGAATAGATCTGCTTGCTAGAATACAAGAACTTCAAAAAGAGAATAAGCAATTGAAAGAAGAAAATGAAATCCTGAAAGATAAAGCAACGCCAAAGAAAGTTATTGTTGATTCTAAATTTAACACGCATTGCCCTAATTGTAATGAAATACAAGTATTTGGTTATTATCAAATAAATAATAAGTATTGTCCTCATTGTGGCCAAGCCATAGACTGGAGTGATGAAGATGAATAAAGAAGAATGTATTGATGGTTGCATCATAAATTTAGAATTCCAAATAAAGAACTGTGAAGACTACGGACATTCTGATGTATACTTAGATGTTTATGATGCTAAGAATATATTAAGTATTATCAAAGAACATTTTGAGTTAAAAAGAGGTATTGATGAAATTATTAAGATGAGTAATAAATATATAAATACTACTTACAAATTAGAAGATTTGAAAGTAGGAATGTGGGTTTTTGATGACGTTGAAAAACTTATTTGTCAAATAGGATTGATTAGTAAAAACGCTATTCATAGACGATATGTTGATGGAACTATATCAGACAGCCCATTTGAAGAAAACAGATTTTATCCAGTGCAGAAAGCGAATGATGGTTTGAAATGAAAATATTAGATGTTTGTTGTGGATCAAAAATGTTTTGGTTCGACAAGAATAATCCAAATGTAACTTTCATGGATAATCGTATATTACATGATACCTTATGTGATGGAAGAAAAATTGATGTAGAGCCAGATATTATTGGAGATTTTCGCAATATACCATTTAACGATAATACATATGATCTAGTTGTCTTTGATCCACCACATTTATTTAAGGTAGGAGATAATTCCTGGTTGGCCAAGAAATATGGAAAATTGAATCCAAATACTTGGCAAGACGATTTGTCAAAAGGATTTAATGAATGTATGAGAGTTTTAAAGCCTTGTGGAACATTGGTTTTCAAATGGAATGAAGAACAAGTGAAGTTAAAAGATGTATTATCATGTTTTAATGCAACTCCATTATTCGGCAATAAAAGAAGTAAAACACATTGGTTAGTCTTTATAAAAGTGAATGAGGGGTAGGACAATGAAAGTAACAATAAATGATGGATTAAAAGAATATATTTTATGTTTGGCATGTAATGAAGTTACAACACTAGCAATGCATTTGAAAAGAGCAATATTAAGCTATGAATGTGATGAACGTATAAATTGGATATTTCAAGAATTAAAAGAAGCTATGGAAAAAGAGCAACAAATAAAAGAATGTTTAGGAGTGAAAGAATGAAAAAGCAATGTGTAGTGCGTACAGCACCAGAAGAATCTAATTATTGGTATGATTCTACAAAAATGAGTTATTTGCGAGAAAAATTAGAAGATGGATGGACTGTTGTCATGGTAAATCCAATCGGTAAAAATTTAGAATATATTTTAGAAAAGGAAGTGAAAGATGATGAATAGGAGTGCTGACAATGTGGTATTCCTTTGTTGGTATTTAAAAATGAGATAGGGAGGAATAAATGTGTATAATTATGAAGCAGAGTATTTAAAAAATGAATTGAGAAGCTATAATACGATTAAAAAATGGCTAGAAGAAGATAGTTATGTTTTTGCAGAGCGTATTAGATTTTATGAGAATAAAATACATGAAATAGATGTAGAATTAAGCTCTGGTAATGCTAAAGGAATTGACTATGATTATATTCCGACATCTGCTGTCAATGAACCATTATTAGCATTGCTTGCTGAACAAGAAGAATGCACTAAAAGATACAATGAATTAATAAATCTCAAAGAGCAAGACGTTTATGGATTTAAGGCTCGTATTAACTATATTGAAGAATGTTTAAGTAAGTTAGATGAGAAATGGCAAAGAGACTTTATTATTGGATACTATTGTGATGGTGAAGAAATAACTGAATTATTGTCAATTATTCCTCGATCTGAGGCCCAATTACATAGAGATAAAGAAATATTAATTAAAAAGATGATAAAAGTTGAGAGTCACTCTCATTAAATAGGTGCTATAATGGTAATGTGGATTTATTCCAAAGAATGCCACAAAGTCAATTTGTCCCTATATCTTAAAAAGAGCACTGAGGTGTTCTTTTTCTTTTAAGGCGATATCACAATAAGGTGGTAAGTGTTTTGCATGTACAGTTTCTAAGAATGCCATAGTTTATATTTTCTCCTTTCAATATAAATTATAATTTTTTACGTGGTATCGCTTTAAGAGAAAAATATTATCTTTAAGTGACTTATTTGATATTTAAGTGTATAATAAAATATATGGGAGGTAAATTTTATGGATAAAGAAAATTTGAACAAACTTACAGTAGAACAAAAGTTATTTTTATGGAAACAGTATGATGATCATATCAACAAGTTAGATTCTTCATTGGTTAATGTTTCCACTATCGTTTCAGTAGTTCTAGCTATAATGGCTTCACTAAGCATTGATAGTAATATTTTATTTTATTCAATTCCTATTGCTGCAATATTCTTTTTATACTATATTGCCTACCAACAAAGAGTTACAGAGATTTTAAGAGGTTTCCTTTGTTATATTGAGGAAGATATTTTAACTTATACTGGTGCCAAAGAGATTTCGTGGAGCACATATGGAGTAATTAAGAATTATAATGTAAAATATTTTAGAGCACAGAAATTATGTGGTGCATTATTTACATGTTATATTGCGCCATTAGTTATGTATGTGTTTTATATGATGTATATAGACGAGAATGTTTCAAAATTAATATTGGCAATATATATAATATCATTTTTGTTTTTTGGTATATCTTTTGTTTTAGATATAATTGATAATGCTAAAATACACAAAATAGTTAGTGATGGATTGAAAAAAGATCAATGTGAATTTATAGAAAAATATTATAAGAAATAAGTATAAAAAAGGATTAATTTGTACAAAATTGTCCTTTTTCTTTTACCAAAACAAACGGAGGTGGTGATATGACTTGAAAGAAAAATACGAGTTAGCGTATGATGATTATATTGCTGGGATGAAATATAAAGAGATTGCAGCCAAATATGAAGTGACAATCAATACTGTCAAGTCATGGAAATCACGCTACTGGAAAGACAAAAAAGGTTGCACACAAAAAAAGAGGGTTGCACACAAAAAGGTTGCAACCAAAATAGCTGAAAAAATGGTAAATGAGAATGAAGAGCTGGATGAAGAACGTCAGCTCTTTTGTATTTATTATCTAAAATATCATAACCAAGTTAAAGCATACATGAAAGTCAGGCCAAAAGTTAAATATGATAGTGCTTGTATCGGAGCCAATCGCTGGATGAAAGAAAAAGCTATCAAAGAAGAAATCAAACGATTGAAGAAAGATATGTTTGCAGAGGCCTTGCTTGATCCTGCAGATATTGTTCAAAAATATATTGATATTGCTTTTCTTGATGAAAATGAACTTGATGGAAAAGCAATAAAAATGGCAGACTGTATTAAAGCACTCGATTGGCTATCTAAACATATTGGCATGGCCAACGAAGAACAAAGGGTCAAGATTGAATTGATTAAGGCACAGACAGCTAAAGTGAAGTCAGAAATAGATAAAGATGATAACAAAGACAATGAAAAGGTGACGATAATTAATGATCTACCAAAATAAAAAAATAAAATTGAGTGATATTATTATTCCAAAATACCATGATACATTTAATGATACTTCGTATATGCATAAGATATTTACATCTGGGCGTGCTGGTACAAAATCGTCAAGGGGTGCTATTAAAGCTGTTTATAAAATTATTAGTGATGATGATTGTTCTGTTGTCATTATTAGAAAATTCCACAATAAATTGAAGAAAACTGTATATAAAGAAGTTCTAAGAGCAATCAAACGTTTGGGACTTGATAAACGAGACTTTAAAATAACTGTTTCGCCTATGGAAGTCAGATATTTACGTAATGGAAACACTATTTATTTTACAGGAAACGATTCAATAGATGATACAAAAGGTATGATTGATGAAGAAAAACCGATTAAATTAGTAATTGTAGATGAATTAACAGAATTCTTTGAAAAAGGTGAAGGAGAAGATGAACTTGTTAATATTACAGCTACATTTGTTCGAGGTAATGATGATGAGTTTTGCATGGAGTATTATTTTAATCCACCTCGTAATGATAAGGCACCAGTCATGGAATGGACTCATAAGATGGAAAAACGTTCAGACTGCATAAGAATACATACAGATTATAGAGATGTCCCAATTGAGTGGCTAGGTAAGAAGCTCATTGAAGAAGCAAAAGTTATGTTAAAAGCAGATGAGAAGCTATATAACTGGTTGTGGCTAGGACTTTGTACAGGTCTTGATGAGTTGATTTATTACATGTTTAATGAAGATATTCATGTTAAAGAGGTCACTAAGAAAGATATAAAAAATATGCGTTTTCTTGGTGTGAGTATTGATTATGGACAAATGAATCCAACAACATATGAGTGTTTTGGATTAGACTTTTATTCTAAGGCATTGAGGGGTATTGATGAGTATTATCATTGTGGTAGAGAAAGTGGTCAGAAGAGTCCTAGTGAGTATGCAAAAGATTTTAAGGTATTTAAAGAAAAAATAGAAGGTGAAACAGGCAAGAATGTGTTATATGTGTTTATTGATCCATCAGCAAAAGGACTGGCAGAAGAAATTAAAAGATTATGTCCAAGTGTCAATATTAAAGATGCTGACAATACAGTTTTATTAGGTATAAATAGAACACAAAAATTAATGGCCCTTGGGAGCCTTTTTATTTCGCCTAAACAAAAGCATTTAATAGCTGAGGAATATCTTTATTCATGGGATGAAGATTTGCTTGATAAGGGTAAAGAGCAACCGATAAAAGAAAATGATCATTGCCAAGATGCCACAAGATACTTAGTTATGGGTTTTTGGAAATATATTAAACAATTGATACCAATGTTAGGAGATGATTAGATGGAACATGAATTAGAAAATGTAAAAGTTATTCTTAATGATTTGGGATATGAAGTTATATCACCAGATTATTACGAAAATATATATAATTGGATAAATTGGTATAAAGGGGAACTTGATAGTTTTCATAAATATAGAATGTACAATGGATTTCAATTTATTGATAAAAAGAGAGCAAGTTTAAAAATGCCTAAACGAGTTTCTGAAGAGTGGTCATCACTGTTGTATAACGATAAGGTTTGTATAACAGTTGATGAAAAAAATCAATCATTTCTAGATGAAATGCTTGTAAATAACAAATTTGACTACAAATTTAGTGAAGTTCTTGAAAAATCGTTTGCATTAGGTACAGGCGCTTTGGTTGAGTACAAAGATATAAACGGAAAAGCTAAAATTGATTATATAATTGCTCCTATGATATTTCCATTAAGACAAGAAAATGGGGAAATTATTGATTGTGCATTTGGTAGTGTAAAAGGTGATTCAATTTATCTAAATATTCATACTGAGAATAGTGGAATATACACAATTCAAAATAAGATATATAAAAAAATAAATAATGAATATACTGAGCAAGCTGTTGATGATATGGAAGAATCATGTAGTTCGTCTGTTAAAATGTTTCAAATTATAAAGCCAAACATTGCCAATAATATTGATTTATTTACTCCATTTGGAATAAGTGTATTTGAAAATGCTCTAGATCAGAATAAGGCTATTGATATGACATATGATAGTCTTAAAAATGAGTTTGATTTAGGAAAAAAGAGGCTTTTTTTACGTTCTGAGACTTTAACATCTAAAATAGTTGTTAGCGTTGATGAAAATGGTAATTCTGTGAGTTCAGAGGTTCCTATTTTTGATAGAGAACAGACAGAATTTTTTGCATTACCAGGTGAGAAAGAAGATGATTTGATTACAGAAATAAATCCACAGCTACGTATTACTGAACATATTGATGGATTACAGACAGAACTTAATTTATTTAGTGATTCATGTGGGTTAGGACCTGATCGTTTTATATTTAAGGACGGAACAGTATATACAAATAGCACACAAGTGATTTCCACACAGTCAAAATTATATAAAAACATTGTTAATCATGAGAAATTATTGAGATATACACTTGTTGAAATGGTAAGAGCTTTGATGTTTATTGCTAAAGGAAGTGAGTATAAAGATGATATAACAATTAACTTTGACGATTCAATTATTGAGGATTCTAAAGAAACAAGAACCCAAGCTATTCTTGAATTAAATAATGGTCTTATTGATGATATACAATATTATATTGATGTTTATAAGATGTCAGAAAAGCAAGCTACTGAATTTAGAGAGAAAATCAAAAAACGTACACCTCAAGAAATTGTTGAAGATGAACCACCAACAGGAGCATAGTTATGTTGCAAGATAAAGATTATGATGAGCTTATTCAACCTATCTTAAATATTTATAGCAAGATTGAAATGGAACTTCTATTGGATGTTGCTAATCGGTTCAGTAACTATTCATCAATCAGTGGGTCACTTGAGTGGTATCTTGATAAATTAGATGAAATGAATGTGTTAGATGATAGAGCAGTAGCTATATTTGCAAAGTATTCAAAAATAAGTGAAAAACAAATAAGAAAAATGCTTTCTGATGCTCAATATGGAAATTTCATTAAAGATGATATTGATAAAGCTTATGCTAAGGGATTATCCAAAATCACATATGAAAGTCTTGTTATAAATAAAGTTTTTAAAGATACATTAGAACTAAGTTACAAAGAATTAGACAGAGAATTCAGACTCATACAAACAAAAGCTATAGAGAGCCAACAACAAGCTTATATGGATATATTGAATAAAGCATATATAGATGTGTCAAGTGGGACATATGCTTATGATGTTGCTATTAAAAATGGCATTAAATCAATGGCTAAAAAAGGAATTACAGGTGTAACGTATAAAAGAAAAGATGGTATACTTGTAAATTATTCTATAGAAGCTACAGTTAGAAGAGATATATTAACTGCTACTCATCAATTAGCCAATAAAGCAATCTTTCAATCCATAGAATTAACTGGTAATAACTATGTTGATATATCAAAACATATAGGAGCAAGAGTTCATCCTACTGATCCAATTGCTAATCATGCTGGATGGCAAGGAAAACAGTATCAAATTAATGGTGAATCTAAAGAATATCCTAATTTTGTAAAGAGCACAGGATATGGAAACATTCTTGGTTTTGGTGGAGTTAATTGTCGACATAGAATATTTAACTTCTTTCCTGGTATATCTGTTCCTATTTCCCAAACATTTAGCTTAGAGGAAAATGAGATATATTATGAAAATACTCAGCATCTTCGTCAATTAGAAAGGCAGATGAGAGCGTTAAAAAAACAGCTAAATTGTCTTGATGCTATAAAGGCAACTGAGGAAGTGAAAAAAGTTAAGCAAAAGATAAAACTTAAATCAAGTGAAATCAATGCCTTTTGTAAAGAAAAAGGTCTACAAAGAGATTATTCAAGAGAGCAGGTGATTTAATGGGAAGGTGGATTACAAAGAATGGAGCTCATGTTTGGATTGAAAGTGGAAGCTTATTAGATGCTCTAGATGAAAAATACAATTCATCAGAATCAAAATTTATTGGAAAAGTTTCAAAAACATTTGAAAACTATGAATCTTTAGGATATATTAAAATTAATAAAAGTGTGTATAAAAGAATTGCAGATATTATAGGCACATATCCAAAAAAATATAAAGTTGGGCAACATGTTATTAATGTTGATAATGTAATATATTTAGTTAATGTTGAAAGACGAGATTATTTTGGAGTATATGATTATTGTTCTACAGATAAATTT
>CATOPA010000017.1 GCA_951801965.1 uncultured Erysipelotrichaceae bacterium
TAATAAGGTTTAGTTATAGAAAGGAGGAAAGAAAATGACAAAGAAAATTGTTCAGATGAGAAATCTTATCATTGTTTTGTTGATTTGTGAGTGTGTTGTTTTATTTGGGATGTATCTTTTGTCACATGCTTCTTCCTTGTTTGCTCTCGCTGTTTATGCATTTATTAAGAATATTGTTTTAGTCGTTGCGTTGCTTTATTTATCTTATTTGATTGATATGAATCATATGAGTGTATCTGAGGCTTTAAATACAGATGCGAAAAATGCTTTCATATTTGGTGGGATAGGGTTGATTCAATATGATGGAAATAGAAATATTGTTTGGACTAGTGATCTGTTTAAGGAAATGAATATTAATATTGTTGGGGTGAAGCTATTAGAATGGCAACCACAATTGGCTTCTTTGTTTGAAGATGAAGATATTAAGATTATTGATATTAAAGGAAAGAAATTTGAAGCATATAATAGTCAGGAAACAAAATTGATTTATATTAAGGAAGTGACTCAGTTTTTATCACTGAAACAAGATTATCTAGATCAACAGGTTTGTATGGCTTATATTACTATAGATAATTATGAAGAAACATTGGAAAATGCTGATGAACCTAAAATGGCTCTTATTCAATCAAAATCAAGGCAAGTCATTGTTGATTGGGCTTATTCAAATGGTATTATTATTCGTAGGTTTAAGTCAGGTGGATATTTGGCTTTCTTTAATGAAAGAATTTATAGAAAGCAAGTTGAAAATAAATTTGCTATTTTGAATACTTTTAAAGAAATGTCTAAAGAGCTTGATGAGGTGATGACTTTAAGTATAGGAATTGGGAAAAATTCTCGTGTATTAAGAGAGTTGGATGATATGGCTTCTACAGCTTTGAATTTAACATATTCAAGAGGTGGAGATCAGGTAGCTGTAAAATCTGGAGATGAAAGTGTTAAATTCTTTGGGGGGAATAGTGATACTTTTGAAAAGAGCAGTAAGGTGAAGTCAAGAGTTATTGCTCAATCATTAGCTGGATTGATTAAAAATTCAAGTCATATTCTTGTAATGGGGCATAAGAATTCTGATTTAGATTCATTTGGAGCATCACTAGGTATTGCAAGTATTGCAAAAGCTTATGAAAAGAAGGTTCATATTGTTATTGACTTTGAGTCAATTGAACAAAAGACAAAAAATGTTGCGTTAATGATAAGAAACCAAGAAAAATATAAAGGTTTGATTATTTCTCCAATGGAAGCCATGGAGTATGCTAATAAAAATACTTTGCTGATTAATGTTGATAATCATAAGCCTAGTCTTGCTATTTCGGCTTCATTGCTTGAAAGAGTGAAAAATAAAGTGATTATTGATCATCATCGTAGAGGTGAGGAATTTATAGAAGCACCTGTTTTGACTTATTTAGAACCAGCTTCTTCAAGTACCGTTGAGTTAATCGTAGAATTATGTGAGTATCAGAATACAGATATTCATTTGACTGATTTAGAAGCAACGATTCTGTATACAGGTATGTTGGTTGATACAAATCATTTTAAGCAAAGAGTAGGAGTTCGTACATTTCAATCCGCAGCATATTTAAAAGAATTGCAAGCGAATGTACCTCTTGCATATGAAATGTTAGAAGATTCTTATGAAGAAACATTAAAGAGATTGTCTGTGACACAAAATGCATATCAATTTGCTTCTCATATATTGATTGCTTGTGGTCAAGAAGAAGAGGAATATAGTCGTACGACTCTTGCAAAGGCAAGTAATTCATTGTTGGATGTGAAAGATATTTTAGCAACATTTACGATTGCAAGAATATCTAAAACGCTTGTTGCAATAAGTGCAAGAAGTTCAAAGAAGATTAATGTTCAAATTATTATGGAAAATATGGGTGGAGGTGGTCATTTTTCAATGGCTGCTGCGCAATTTGAAAATAAGAGTGTTGAAGATGTTCGCATATTATTAGAAAAAACAATATTAGATTATTTAGAAGATAGGAGTGAGGTATAATGAAAGTTATTTTAACTCAAGATGTAAAAAAGGTTGGAAAAAAAGGTGAAATTGTTACTGTTGCTGATGGGTATGGTCAAAATTTTTTGATTAAAAATAAATTGGCTGTTTTAGCAACAGCTTATGGTAGAGAAGTTGTTGCTAAAAATCAAGAAAAAGAACGTTTGCAAGATTTAGAAAACAAAAGATTAGCAGAAGAATTAAAAGCAAAGCTAGAAACAATAACATTAGAATTTTATTTGTCTTCTGGTAAGAATGGGAAGACTTTTGGAAGTGTTTCTACAAAGATGGTTGTTGAAGAGTTATTAGCAACACATGATATTAAAGTTGATAAAAGAAAGTTTATTGATGCAAGACCTATTCAAGCATTAGGATATACAAATTTAAAGATTGAATTATATAAAGGTGTTATCGCAACGATAAAAGTACATTTACAAGAAAAATAAGGAGGAAGAAAGATGGCAAGAGAATATCCCCATGATATAGAAGCAGAACGTTCATTATTAGGATCGATGTTGATTTCTAATGATGCTTGTATAGAAATCATGTCACTTGCTTCAAAAGATGATTTCTATCTTGATAGCCATCGTATTCTTTTTGAAGCTATGTATGCTATTCATCAAATGAATAATCCTGTGGATGTAACAACGATTACCTCCTATCTTCTTGATAAAAATCAATTAGATAAGATAGGTGGAGTTGAATATTTGTTACAATTAAGTGAATCGGTACCAACAACTGCACATAGTCAATATTATTTAAAAATTTTGAATGAAAAATCTTTGCTTAGAAAACTTATTCAAGAATCAACACAAATTATTGAAAGTGCATATAGCGATATTGAAAATATTAATGATTTTATTGGAGATGCTGAGAAGAACTTTTTAAATGTCACAAGAGATCGTAATGCTGGTGAATTTAAGAATGTCAAAAGTGTTATTCAAAATGTTACTGATCGATTAATTATGCTACAAAAAACAGATGGTCGTGTCAGTGGAGTTAAAACAGGATATTATGATTTGGATAAGTTAACATCGGGCTTTCAAAAAGGAGATTTAATTATTTTAGCTGCAAGGCCATCTGTTGGGAAAACAGCATTTGCACTAAATATTGCTTATAATGTTTCATATAAATCAGATGAAGCTGTTGCTGTTTTTTCGTTGGAAATGCCTGCAGAGCAGCTTATTCAACGTATTATTTGTGCGGCTGGAAGTTTAAATGCTGAATCATTACGTTCGGGTTCTATTCTTAGAGAAAATAATGAACGATATTATGCTGCTGCTGAAAAAGTAGGGAAGTGTAATTTATATATTGATGATACGCCAGGTATTCGTGTTGGAGAAATAGCTGCGAAGTGTCGTCGTTTAAAAAGAGAGCAAGGATTAAAAATGATAGTCATTGACTATCTGCAATTGATTTCAGGACCAGCAAATAGCCGTGAATCTCGTCAACAGGAAGTTTCAGATATATCAAGGCAATTAAAAATGATTGCCAGAGAATTAGAAGTGCCTGTTTTAGCATTGAGTCAGTTATCACGTTCAGTTGAAAAACGTGATAATAAAAGACCAGTTTTATCCGATTTAAGAGAATCTGGAGCCATTGAACAAGATGCTGATATCGTTTCTTTTATTCATCGTGAAGATTATCAAGATCCAAAAAAAGAAGCTGAAACACAAGGTGCAACAGATATCATCATTGCTAAACATCGTAATGGAGCATTAGCCGATATACGTTTAGTCTTTTTGAAACAGTATAGTCGATTTGCGAATCCTGCACGAAGCGATCAACAAGTTAATCCGTTAGAAGGAGTTAAGGATGTAAGAGCATAAAAACAGTGATTGTTGTCACTGTTTTTTCTATGTCTTTTTATCAAATTGTTGATGGCATTTTGGACAAGTAATAGTAATATTCCCTTTATTCTTTGGAACTCTTAAGTATTGATGACAATAAGGACATCGAAGATACTTATGTGTTTTTCTATAAATCCATTTGTTTTTTTGTCTGTTTATAAATTGGCTTATTTTTAGTGTTTTTTGAAGATAGAAATCATTTTCGGCTCTACGTTTGGCGTATTGTTTAGAAAACATTCTCAAAAGACTATAAACAATAATAAAATAACAAATTATTGTGAGTGGCCGATAAAACGATCCTAAGACAAAAAGAATAAGATATAAACTAAATAAAAATAGACCAAATTGATCCATACCATATCTGCCATACATTAAATTTCTTAACCATTTCATTTGCATCACCTATAAATCATTATAAAAGCTCTTTATGAATGAAATATGTACAACAACATCTATTTTATAGTATAATAATTATCTATGGAGGTAAGATAAATGTATAATCAGTATAGAGAAGGTTGGCTAGAAGTTATTTGCGGTTGTATGTTTGCTGGAAAAACAGAAGAACTTATTAGACGTATTCATGTATTGTCTTTTGCTAAAAAGAATATTATTGTTTTTAAGCCTAAAATTGATAATAGATATTCTGATACAGAAATTGTTTCACATGCTGGAACGAGAATTCCTTGTATTGTCGTAGAAAATTCTAAAGAAATTTTACAGCATGTGACAACGGATACAGATGTTATTGCTATTGATGAAGTTCAATTTTTTGATAAAACAATTGTTGATGTGTGTGAGTATCTTGCTGATAAAGGGTTAAGAGTTATGGTGGCAGGACTAGATAAAGATTTTAGAGGTGAATCATTTGGGGTTTTACCAGAATTACTTACCAAAGCAGAATTTGTGACGAAATTGACAGCAGTCTGTGCAAAATGTGGAGCCCCTGCAACACGTACACAAAGATTGGTTAATGGAGAGCCTGCATCTTTTGAAGATCCAATCGTTTTGGTTGGTGCAGTTGAACATTATGAGCCAAGATGTAGACATTGTCATGAAATATTAAATAAACCTAAAAAAATATAAAAGTTCATTTTCAAGACATATTTATCATATATATTTATAGTGTCGAAAGACAGATACGATAGTATTGATTCCCCTCAAATCTATCATATATCCCTAAAAGAGATGTTTCCCCAAACATCTCTTTTACTTTTTTATAATACTTTTGAGAGAAAAAGATTATTTATTTGCTATGATAAATCATAAAATTCAAATAAATAACTTTTTTTGTGAGGAAGTAAGTGTTAAAATAGGTATATGAAAAGTAAGGGGTTGAAAAAATATGAAAAAAATGTTGTCAAAATATTTTATACTTGGACTTTGCTTTTTTCTTGTCTTTACATTCATGATGAATAATAATATAACTGAAGCTGATTTTAAAGCTTCAGAGGAATCAAAAGATCAAGATGTTGTTAAAGTCATACCTGGTGTTCCGACCTTAGTCAAAGAGGGAGGATTGAATAAATATCAATTTGAAAATTTAAAGATTAATGTTCCTGATGGAAAGTTGATTAAAAATATTATTGTGCAATTTACAAGTGCAATTGAAGATAATGATAAAATTATTTTACCGACTGGATATTCTCAATTTCAAGTTTTAAGTGGAAGTACAGTAGCAAATCAGTCTATTAATACTGTGAGTGAGGAAGGATTAAGTGCACAACAATGGGAAGAGTATTTAAGAGGAATTGTTGTTCAATTGTCTAGTACTCAAAATAAAACAATGCGTTTTACTGCCAATACAGAGCAAAAGGCAGAATATATTTATGATTATAATGCAGCAAACAAGCATTATTATCAATTGGTTGTTATCAGTGAAGAAGATTTTATTAATGATTCATCATTTGATGGTGGAAAAAGAGCTCCTCGTTTTTCTGATGCTTATCAAGCTATTGAGGTTGATAAAAAATATCAATATATGAATCGTACTGGATATATGGTCACAGTAACTGATGAACAAGAAATGAGATTTGTGACATCTGTTATAAAAAATGGTGACTTTGTTTGGCTTGGAGCAACTTGCGCCTCTCCATATGTCGATGAATATCTTCAAAAAGATGGTTATACAAATAACCCAAATAATGCAAACTATGGACGCTTTTATTGGATATCTGGTCCAGAAAAGGGTAAATTGATGTGGGAAGGGAATCGTAAAGGATCGGCTCTTTTAAATAATCTTGGTTATACAACTTTTTGGATTTCTACAGCGACGAGTATGGAATACGGTTTAATTAATTCTGGCACACATGGGCAGGATTATGATGTTGATGGTTTATATGTTGCAACTTTCCCTACAAAAGCGACTTATTGGGTTTGGTGTGATCAACCTGAAGATGTTAATGGTGATGGGTTTCAAGGATATGGAAAGCAAATTATTAATTGGATGATAGAATATGATGACATTCCTGAAATGTCAACTGCAACAACAACAGTTCAAAGCTTCGAATTAGATCCTAAACTTGAGGCTATTTCTCTTGAAGTTTCAGATATTAAGTATGGTGAAACAATTGAACCAATTGCTAAAAAGGCTGGAGGTGATATTGTTCAAGATGGACTTGTTTACAAGTACTATGGCTTAAAAGATGGTCAATATACAGAAGAATTAAGTGAACCACCAACACAAGTAGGAAGTTATAAAGTCGTTGTCTCAGGTGATGGGTATACAAGTGCTGAAAGTACTTTTTCAATTCTTCCTTTAAAAATAGATGTAAATATAGATAAGACAACTTATGGGGAAGATTTAAAAATTTCTATTCAAGATGAAAAGGGAAATCCTCCTGTTCATACACCAACTTATAAATACTATCAAAAAGATGATAAAGGTGAATATACAATAGAACTTCCACAACAACCTCAAGATGTTGGTGATTATCAGGTTGTTATATCTATTGAAGGTTATGAGGAAACAAAAAAGAATTTCTCAATTGAGCCAAAAGAAGTTATTATATCAGCTCTAGCAAATGGAAAGAAATATGCTGGAACAATAAGCGATGGAGGAAAGTTGAGTGATATTCGTGTTGGAGATGACCTGAAAAGTCAATCATCTCTCTTAGGTGATGATATATCATTTTTTGGACAGCCGCAATATGAATGGTATAGTTTAAAAAGACAAGCTTTAAATCCAGAGGATATCAAGTTAAAAGTAGGAGATGTTTATTTATTAAAAGTGAGCTATCCTCAAACTGCTGATTCCAAACAGTTAGATAATTATTCTATTCATTATAGAGATTATACATTAACAGTTATTGAAAAGAATCATGTCAATGATCAATTAACTATTATTATTGATGATAAGACTGATAAGATAGATAAAGAAGATCTTTCTGAAATCATTCAACAACAATATCCTTCTGTTGATGACCATCAAATTGTTGATATAGAAGATATCATTATATATGATCAAAATCATAATGATGTTACAGAAAATGGAATAGATTTATCAAAGCCTGGAAAATATATCATTAGTGTTACAGTTGTTGATGAGGATGGACATAGAACCGTTATTGATTATCAATATATCGTTAAAGGAAAAGAAAATATTGATACAAAAGATGACAATCAGCAAGAAACAATATTAGCTGTTGATACAAGTGATACGACTTATATCTTTTCATGGATATCTATGTTAACTCTCTCATTATTAACTTTGACTTCTTTAATGACTTTAAAAAAGAGAAAATAATTTATGTTCATAAATTGTTCATACAATAGTTATATATTATGTATGTAAAATAATTTTCTCCCTTTTATATGAAATATGCTTTAGAAAGAACTGAATACATCTTCAGTTCTTTTTGCTTCATCAATAAATATATTCATTTCTTTTATATCTATGTTATAATAAATGATATTTGAAGTAGGGATGTGATTAGCGTGAAAAAAACAATAACAAAGGCTTTTTTAACAACTATTCCTGTGATGATGGGCTATATTGTTTTGGGCATAGCTTTTGGTATGTTGTTAGAGAGTAAGGGTTTTGGTGTTTTTTATTCTTTCATAATGAGTGTATTTATTTATGCTGGAAGTATGCAATTTGTTGCTATTGACTTATTGGCAACTTCAGCAAGCTTTTTAAGTGGCATTATGATGACCTTATTGATTAATGCTCGTCATATTGTTTATGGGTTATCGATGATTCAAAAATTTAAAAAAATGGGTCAATTAAAACCATACATGATCTTTTCTTTAACAGATGAGACTTATTCTTTATTGGTTTCACCAATTCCTGAAAATGTTGATGAAAAGAAGTATATGTTTTTCATTTCTTTTTTTGATCAGTGTTATTGGATATTGGGAAGTGTTTTAGGATCATTGATTGGGGCAGTGATTCAAATTAATACAACAGGTATGGATTTTGCTATGACAGCATTATTTGTTGTTATTGTTTTAGAACAATTTCTTTCTTGCGAAAAACATTTTTATACATATTTTGGATTTGGTATGAGTCTTATATCCTTGTTTTTATTTGGAGCAAATCAATTCATTATTCCTTCTTTATTGGGGATGATATTTGGATTATTGTTGATTTATAAAGGAGGATATAAAAATGTATGAAATCATATTGATTTTTTTAATTGCTATTGTCACATTATTAACAAGAGCGATACCATTTCTTTTCTTTAAAGATAAAACAAATCAGTTTATAGAGTTTTTAGGAAATGTTTTACCATATACGATTATGCCTATGCTCGTTGTTTATTGTTTAAAAAGTGTGGATATTTTACATGGGAATCATGGGCTTTGTGAAATCATTGCAGTGGGAAGTGTGATTATTCTCCATCTATGGAAAAGAAATACGCTTATCTCAGTTTTTAGTGGGACACTTATATATATGTTATGTGTTCAGGTTTTGTTTATATAATTAAGGAGAAAAACTATGCAGAATTATTATGAAATACAGACAGAAGGAGGGATAATGAGAGGTTTTTTTCATACACCTTGTCAAAAGACTTTTCCAGTTTGTATTATTTTTCATGGATTTACTGGATGTAATACTGGAACAAAATTTTCTTATACAAAGTTATCACGAATGTTAGAGAAAAAAGGTATAGGGACATTAAGAATGGATTTTTTAGGAACTGGACAATCTGATTTGGATTTTAAAGATATGACTTTTGAAAATGAATTATCATGTGCATCATTGATGCTAGAGAATATGCTGAGTCAAGATAAGGTGACAGATATATATTTATTAGGACATTCTATGGGTGGAGTGATTGCAAGTGAACTTGCAAAAATGTATCCTGATAAAATTAAGAAAATGTGTTTATGGTCACCCGCTTTTCATCTTCCAGAGGCTATTGATTATTTAATAGGACATGTAGAAAAATCTGATTATTATGATCATAGTGGATTTGAGATATCTCATAGTTTTGTAGAGGACATTTTGTCTAGAGATTTTTATAAGAATTTAGATGTTTATAAAAATGAATTGATGATTTTACATGGAACAAAAGATATGACGGTTCCCTATGATATTTCAAAGAAATATTTGAAAGGTTTTTATAATCCTTTGTTTTATTCAATACAAGATGCATCACATAATTATGATAAACGAGAACATATTCAACAAGTTATTGAATTAACATATCAGTTTTTTATAAATAAGAGTATTGATGATTAGAATATCATAAAGAAAGAGAAGAACATCATACGATTTGATATAAAAAGAGTAATTTTAATGACAATAATTTATTATTGTGTTTTAAAAGAATTGTGATATAATCAATAAGTCGAAAAGGAGTGCTTAGATATGAATAATATTAGAAATATAGCAATTATTGCCCATGTTGACCATGGGAAGACAACTTTGGTTGATCAATTATTAAAATTATCAGGAACATTAAAAGACAATGAACAAATTGCTGAAAGAGCTATGGATAGTAATGCTATTGAAAGAGAAAGAGGAATTACAATTCTAGCTAAAAATACAGCTATTAATTATAAAGATTATCGTATTAATATCATGGATACACCAGGTCATGCTGACTTTGGTGGTGAAGTTGAAAGAATCATGAATATGGTGGATGGTGTTTTATTAGTTGTTGATGCATATGAGGGAACAATGCCACAGACACGTTTTGTTTTAAAAAAAGCTTTAGAAGCACATGTCAAACCTATCGTTGTTATTAATAAGGTAGACAGACCAGTTGTCCGTGTTGATGAAGTTATGGATGAAGTTCTAGAACTATTTATGGAACTTGGGGCTGATGACAATCAATTAGATTTCCCAACAGTTTTTGTTTCTGCACTCAATGGAACATCAAGTTTAGATGCTGATATTCAAACTCAAGTCAATAATATGGATTGTTTATTTGATATGATTATTAAAGAAATTCCTGCTCCACTAGTAGATGAAGAAGGAGGGTTACAATTCCAGCCAGCTTTGCTTGACTATAATGACTATGTAGGACGTATTGGGATTGGACGTATTCAAAGAGGAAAGATAAAAGTTAATGAAAGTGTTATATGTTTACGAGCTGATGGAACAAAGACACAGTTTAGAATTCAAAAGCTTTTTGGTTTTTTAGGATTACATAGAATTGAAATTGAAGAAGCAAGTGCAGGAGATATTGTTGCTATTGCTGGACTTGCTGATATTGGTGTTGGTGAAACAGTTTGTCAAGCAGGACAAGAAGAACCTCTACCATTATTACATGTTGATGAACCAACAATTCAGATGGTTTTTGGAACTAATACTTCTCCTTTTGCTGGAAAAGAAGGAAAATTTGTAACAGCAAGTAAGATTGAGGAGAGATTATTTAAAGAAACAAATAGAGATGTTTCTTTGAAAATTGAAAGAATTCCAAATAGTGAAGAATGGATTGTTTCTGGACGTGGTGAACTACATTTATCTATTTTGATTGAAAATATGCGTAGAGAAGGTTTTGAGTTACAAGTTTCTAAACCAAAAGTTATTATTAAGGAAATTGATGGTGTAAAATGTGAACCATATGAAGAAGTCTTTATTGAAGCACCAGATGAATGTATTGGAAGTGTTATTGAATCATTAGGATTTAGACATGGAACATTGGAAAATATGGAATCAGATAATGGAATGACAAAAGTTCATTATACAATTCCTTCTCGTGGATTAATTGGATTTATGACTAACTTTTTAACAATGACAAAGGGGTACGGAATTATTAACCACTCATTCCTTGAATATAGAGCAATGGAAGGACAAACTGTTGGAGAAAGACAGTTGGGTGTTCTTGTCTCTATTGATGCTGGACAGACAACAGCTTATGCTTTAGGTGGTGTTGAAGATCGTGGTGTTATGTTTGTTGGACCTGGTGTTGATGTTTATGAAGGAATGATTGTAGGAGAACATAGTCGTGACAATGATTTGGTTGTAAATGTCACAAAAGGAAAACAATTAACAAATACACGTTCATCTACAAAAGACTCAACAGTTGTATTGAAAAAACCAAGAGTTTTCAACCTTGAAGCATGTTTAGATTATGTTAATGATGATGAACTTGTTGAAGTTACACCATTAAATATCCGTTTAAGAAAACGTTTATTAGCTGAAACAGAAAGAAGAAAAGCTTATGTGAAAAAAAATGGATAGCTGTTATCCATTTTTTACTTTAACATCATATATGATTGTGATAGAATATAACAGTAAAGGGGGAAAATTATGAAAAGATTAGAAGGATTGGACCAAATTGGGTTTACAATTGATAAAAAACATGATTGTGCTTGTGGTGTTGTGAATGGGTATAAATTTATTGTAAGTTTTCATCCTCAAGCAAGACAATATTCTATTATGACAACAATAAAATCTATTGAGGAAACAGGTGTTTTATCAAATTATTTGGATACAATGGATAAGGGAGAGTTTATTAATTGGGTATCATATTCTAATAATATTCTTGTTGTCAATATTAAAAACCATAAAAATTTATCTGTATCAGATATAGATAGAATTATAAGAAATATCGCTGATTTTGCATATCAAAATGGATATGTTCAGATTTGTCGTCATTGTGGTCAAGAAACAAGTGTTGAAGCTTGTTCATTAAATGGACAAAATGAATTAATGTGTTCTTCTTGTTTAACACAATATTCAATGAATGTACCTCAACCAAAACAAGCAAACCTAGCATTAGGAATTGTTGGTGCTTTGGTAGGATCATTGATTGGTGTCGTTGTTTGGGTTGTTATTTATAAGATGGGCTTTGTTGCTGGAATTACAGGATTTATTATGGCTGTTTGTTGTTTGAAAGGTTATGAACTATTAGGGAAAAGTCTTGATAAAAAAGGAATTGTTATTGCTCTTATTATTGCAGTTGTTATGCTTGCAGCAGCAGAGATGATTTCTTTAGGATTAGAAATTTTAGATGTTTATGGTTCATATTATGGTATTAGTTTCTTTGATGCTATGCAATCTGTTCCTTTTTTCTTAGAAGAGTCTGAGGTTTTAGCTGCGGTTATTGAAGATTTAGCTTTTGGTTATATTTTTATGATAGCAGCAAGCTTTACTTATGTGAGAAACATGTATAAATCTGTTTCAAGCGATGGTGTTATTGAAAGAATTGGATAGTGAAAAGATGGGGATTATCGACATTTGATAATCCTTTTTTATATATTTTGACTTTTTTTCTTTAATAATAGAGAGATTTTTATTGAAATATTGAATAGAATTTGCTTATTTTATAGAAAAGTGTTATAGTAGGCGAGTAAATGATTGAAAAATGAAGACCTTTCATTTATAATAAAATAAAGGAGGATATATAGTGAAAGCAAAACTACAAGTACAATTTAATAATAAAAATGTTGAAGCAGCTGATATTGAAAAGTTGGCTAAAGAGGATGTGAAATCAAAAGGTGTAAAAATGACATCTATTGATACATTAGAGGTTTACTATAAACCAGAAGATAACTCAGTATATTATGTTGCAACAACAAAAACAGGTGAAGTCATTGGTAACGAAAAACCTTTGTACATTGCTTAATTCTTAGTATTACTTAATAATATACCCAAAAAAAGTCAGTATTACTGACTTTTTTTCTTTTCGCATGATTCTCTTTCAACAAGATAACAAGGAAGTTGTATACGCATTGGATGAAGAGAATCATTTTTTAATATTGAATAATATAATAATTGTGCACCAATTTGCCCCATTTCATATGCAGGTGCATAAACAGTTGTCAAAGGGGGTGTTGTAAAGTTCGTAGAATCAATATTATCAAAACCAATGATAGAGATATCATCAGGAACTTTTATATTGTTATCATGCAGTGCACGTAATGCCCCAACAGCGATAGGATCACTTGCTGCAAAAATAGCATCAGGTAAATTTTTTGAACGAATCATGTCAATCATCATTTGATATCCAGATTCGCTTGTAAATTGATCTTCTAAGACATAGTTGTGATAGTCCATATCATATTCATCACAATATTTTTCAAAAGAAGAACGACGAGTATCTAAATACTTCTGATTATCATTATCATATTCTATTCCACCTAAAAAACCAACTTTCTTATGCCCTAAAATATGAAAATAATCAATCACTTGTTTCATTGCGTTATCGAAATCTAAAACAATGCATGTTTCAGTACAAGGGTGAAAATCCATATCTAATAAAATAATATTACTACACAATGATTTTAGTTTTGTAATATGTTGAGTACTGAATTTACCTAGACATATAATTCCACTAACATCATTAAGAGATTGAAAAATATTAATATCATCTGAAAAAATACGGCGAACAGCAACTTGACGAGATTTTAAGAAATTTTCTACGCCGTGCCTTAATGTGAGATAGTATGGATCATTTAATTCTTCATCAATAGAATACCATTGTACGATAGCAAAAATCATTTTTGAGATTTTAGGCTTGACAACGTATTGCAATTTTTCAGCTGCTTCTATGACAGCTTTTCTAGTTTCTTCAGTCACACTTAATGTTTCATCTTTGTTTAAGATGCGTGAAGCAGTAGCAAGCGACACATTAGCTAACTGAGCTACATCCTTTAACTTAGCCATTAATATTCCTCCATATTAAAATATATATTTCTCAGTCATTAATCTTATCATGAAAATATAAATAAATCTATATAAATCAAAAAATAAAATTAAGTAATGGCATTAATTAATTTAGTAAAAATAATTGATATTTTTACTACAAATGATATAATAGAATTGAACACAGAATGCTTATAATGTTTATGATAAGTCTTGAAAGATCAATGAAAGTATTATTACATAATAATGTTATAAGCATCATCTTGTGTAAAAGGGAGGAAAAGATGAATACTGAAATAAGTCAACTTATTCATTTTGCATTAACTCATCATTTGATTAGTGAGGAGGATATTGATTATTCAGTTAATCAGATTTTAGATATTCTTCAGATGAGTGAGTTTTCATTACAAAATATGAATGATGATATTGATAATATTACTTTTGTTTTAGAAAAAATATTAGACTATGCTCAAGAAAAGCAGTTGATTTCTTGTTCTATTGTAGAAAGAGATCTTTTAGATACGCGTATTATGAATTGTGTGATGCCTCGACCTAGTGAAGTTGTCAAAAGGTTTTATGAGCTTTATCAATTAAGTTGTCAAAAAGCAACAGATTATTATTATCAATTATCTATTGATTCTCAATATATTAGAAAAAATAGAACAGATAAGAATATAAGATTTAAACAATATTATAAATATGCACATATGGAAATAACTATTAATTTATCTAAACCTGAAAAAGATCCAAAAGAAATTGCCAAAGAGAAATTGATAAAAGCATCAAGTTATCCACAATGTTTATTATGTAAGGAGAATGTTGGTTTTGCTGGAGATTATAAAAGAGCAGCAAGACAAACACATCGTATTATTCCAGTTATATTGAATCATCAGAAGTATTATTTACAATATTCTCCATATGTTTATTATGATGAACATTGTATTGTTTTTAATGAAGTTCATAAACCTATGAAAATTTATCGTGATACTTTTAAAAATTTACTTTCATTTATTCAACAATTCCCACACTATATGTTAGGATCTAATGCAGATTTGCCAATAGTAGGTGGCTCGATTTTATCACATGATCATTATCAAGGAGGATGTTATCATTTTCCTATTGAAGATGCGCTAGTTATTAAAGAATTTGTATTTGAGAAATACCCATATTCAAAGATAGAATTATTAAAATGGCCACTTTCTACAATAAGAATAACATCAAAAAGTCAACAAGAAATCATTGATTTTGCTGATGAAGTTTTAGAAAAATGGAAATTATATTCTAATAAAGATTTAGGTATCTTATCACATACTCAACAAGTTAGTCATAATACAATCACACCAATAGCAAGAATGAAAGATCAATTTTTTCAAATGGATTTAGTTTTAAGAAATAATAGAACAACCTCTCAATATCCAGATGGCATTTTTCATCCTCATGCTCATTTGCATCATATCAAGAAAGAGAATATTGGTCTGATTGAAGTGATGGGTTTGGCAATATTACCTGCTCGTTTGAAAGATGAAATAGCAATACTCAAAAAAAGTTTATTGAACGAAGAAGATATTTCAAAATATCCATTTATGGACAAGCATAAAGTATGGTATAATGAGTTAAAACAGGATTTTATTTCAAAAGAAAATATTGATGATATATTAAAGATTTCTCTAACAAAGAAATTTGTACATGTTTTGGAAAATGCAGGAGTTTTTAAGATGAATGAGGAAGGGATAGAAGCATTTATTCATTTTATAGAATCATTAGAATAAAGGAGGATATTTATGATTCAAGTGATAAAAAAAATAGATGAAACAATAGAGCTTATTTCTATGAAAAGTGAAGAGATTGAAGTTGTTGTTTCTAATTATGGATGTACAATAGTGAAAGTACTTATGAAAGATGAAAATGGGCATGTTGATGATGTTGTTTTAGGTTATGATGATTTTACAAATTATCAAACATTAGATGCTTATTTAGGAGCATTGGTAGGTAGGGTTGCAAACCGTATTGGAAAAGGAAGCTTTCAGTTAAATGATAAAGAATATCATTTAGCTATTAATAATGGTCCTAATCATTTACATGGAGGTATTAAAGGGTTTAGTTATCAGACTTTTGATTATAAGATTGTAGATGATTCAACAATTGAGTTTCATTACTTATCAAAAGATGGTGAGGAAGGCTATCCTGGAAATCTTGATTTAAAAGTTATTTATCAATTACAAGGAGATACTTTGACAGTTCGCTATCTAGCAACTACTGATAAAGATACTTTGATCAACATCACAAATCATTCTTATTTTAATTTATCTGGTAAAAAAGAAAATATTTATGAACATGAATTGATGGTTTGTGCTGACACATTTGCATGTATAGATGCAGATGGATTGCCAACTGGTCAGATTAAAAAAGTTGATCAAACACCATTTGACCTTAGAGACAGTGCAATGATTGGTGAGAGAATTGAATTAGAGGACGAACAGTTAAAATTAGGTATGGGATTTGATCATCCATTCTTATTTAATATGAAGAAAAATCAAGTTGTTTTATATCATCCAAAAACAAAAAGGCGTTTGGTTGTATCAACAACTTTACCAGGAGCGCAAATTTATACAGCAAATTATTTGGATGGACGCTTAGGTAAATATGGACACCATTATTATAAAAGAGATGCAATTTGTATAGAAACACAAAATCTTCCAGATGCAATTCATTTGGAAAAAGAACCAACAACAATTTTAAGAAAAGGAGAAACTTATGATGAAGTGACATCATATAAGTTTGAAGTCGTAAAATAATGAAACAGGCAAATTTAGTTATTGATGAATTAAAGAATAATCAATATGATTCTCTTTTAAGAGATGTTTATGTTGATGAACATTTGATAAGGGAGCAAAGAGAAAGATATATAAAAGCAATAGAAATGTTTATCTCTTTATATGGTAATAAAGAGATAGAAATATATAGTACACCTGGAAGAAGTGAAGTATCTGGAAATCATACAGATCATCAGCATGGACAGGTTTTAGCAGCAGCCATCAACTTGGATATTATAGCAGTTGTAGCTAAAAGAGATAATGAAGTGAAAGTTGTTTCTGATGATTATGATATTGAAAATATTCATATTTCTGATTTAGAAAGAAGAGAAGAAGAAAAAGGAACTTCTCAAGGACTTATACGAGGGGTTTTAGCAAGATACAAAGAATTAGGTTTAGCTATTGGTGGCTTTGAAGCCTACATGACAAGTGATGTATTACAGGGTTCGGGTTTATCTTCTTCTGCTGCTTTTGAAGTGATGATAGGTACAATTTTATCAGGTTTATATAATCATATGAGTATTGATCCTGTTCTTATTGCCCAAGTTGGTCAATATAGTGAAAATGTTTATTTTGGTAAACCATGTGGTCTTATGGATCAGTGTGCATGTTCTGTAGGAAGCTTAATTCATATAGATTTTAAGGATAATGAACATCCAATTGTTGAAAAAATTGAAGTTGATTTTCCTCAATTCAAACATAGTTTATGTATTGTTGATGTTCATGCTTCACATGCTGATTTAACAGATGATTATGCTTCTATTCCTTATGAAATGAAAAAAGTTGCACAATACTTTGGTAAAGAATTTCTAAGAGAAGTTGATGAAAATGAATTTTATAAGCATCTTCCTGAAATAAGAAAAATGACTGGCGATAGAGCAATTTTAAGAGCTATTCATTTATTTGCGGAAAATAAAAGAGTGGAATTGGCAGTGCAAGCATTAAATGATAGTGATTTCTCTCAATTCAAATCTGTTATTAAAGCTTCTGGAGAAAGTTCTTATAAGTATTTACAAAATATTTATTCTAATCATTATACTCAAAATCAAGCTGTTTCTATTGCTATTGCTTTATCTGAAATGATTTTAAAAGATAAAGGAGTATGTAGAGTTCATGGTGGTGGCTTTGCTGGAACTATTCAGGTTTTTGTTGAAGATAGCTATGTTGAAACTTATAAAGAAGAAATTGAAAAATATTTTGGTAAAGGAGCATGTCATATTTTAAAAGTCAGAAAATATGGTGGAATAAAAGTTTTAGATTGACATAGTCAATCTTTTTTTCTTTAAAAGCAATGATATTCAAAAGAAAGTATGATATACTTAAGTCATTGAATGAGGAGGGCTTTATGAAAAGAATTTTAATAGCTATCATGATGATAATGATACTTACTGGATGCTCATCACAAATGAATGAAACAACATATATGTTAACTCATGATGAGTTATTTGCATTATATAATCAAGATGGAAAAAGATTAACGAATTATTTATATACTAACTATGAAGAAATAGAGGGTGTAGGATATATTGTTTTTGATCAAAACAATCAGCCAGGATTGATTTCTTTAAAAGGTGAACAAGTCATTCCTTTTGGAGAATATGAAACATTAGAAGCAACTGATCAAATGCTTTATGCGACAAAAAAGGTAGAAGAAAAGACAAAGGATGAAAAAACAAAGAATAAAAAAACAAAAGATACAAAGACAAAAGATAAAAAAACAGAAGATAAGAATCAAAATGAATTTTTGAAAACAAATTTATATGTTTTAAATGGCAAAGGTGAAGTTTTATATAGTGCAGATGAACATACAGGCATTATGAAAAGTGGATTACCAGTTATTCAAAAGGATAATTCATATATTGTCTTATATCGTGATGGACAGGAATTTTATAATGGTCAAGAAGTTGTTAAATATGCAAGTCAATATGACCATAGTTCTTATGTGATTGTTGGATATGATGGATATTTTCATTTGACAAAGATTGCTGAAAACAAAGATGAAGAAGATATAAAAATTGGTATGGAACAAGGTGGGAATTATTCTATTATTGCTGCTCATGAAAAGGCTCTATTGCTTAATGATAAAACATTGAAAAGTATTATTTATATAGATATGACTACACAAGAAACTTATCAGCATAATATCTATATTCAGGAAGCTCAGTTTGATGAGGATGGAAACCTGTATTTAAAAGATGGACAACACACTTATATTTATCGAGTTGAAGAAACACCTATAAAAATGAACACATATTTTTTATCACCAAATTCATATGTTATAAGATCATCAGATATTTATGGACCTCATATAGTTTATAATGAAGGAAAAGAAGTTGCATCTTTGGAAAATTGTCAATTCTATCCAGCTGCAAAGAAAATTGAATATGAAATTTATCCTGTTTATATAAGAGATCAGGGCTATCAGTATTATAACTTTAAAGGAAAGAAAGTTATTGACCAAACATATATTTATGCTGAACCATTTGATGCTCCACATACAGCAATTGTGAAAATATCTGATAAAGGATATTCATTAATAGATGAATCTGGACATGTTTTGACAAAACAGGAGTATCATCGTATAAAATACATGAACAGTTCATATTATGCTGTTTATAATGAAAGTGGTCAATTTGGAATAATTGATAAGAGTGGTCAAGAAATTTTTCCAATGGAATATACAGCTGAGGCTAATGTCACAGTATTAAGCACATTAAACTATAATTATATTTTGTTGATTAAAAATGGAAGATCATATGTTTATGATATGGATGATAAGAAAAAGGAGATTCTCTCTCAAGAAGGGAATATTGAATATAATGAGAAAGGATATTTTAAAATAGGCGATTCTTATTATAACTTGGATTGTGAGAAAATAGAATAAAGGAGATTTTATGGAATATTTATTTGTTTTATTGTTGATGTTTATTGTTATGCTTTTTGTTATGCAGATTTTCTTTTTTGAAATGGCAAGAAGAAAAATGAAACGCATAAAAAATGTAAATTGGTTTTTATCTTTAAATCGCCCATTTGCTTATACACGTGTTAAATATATGATTTTTGTTTGTGTGTTATGTTATCTATTTTCTGGTATAGGAAATCTTTCTATGGTGGAATGGCTTCTTTATATGGTTTTATTTGTTGCGATAGGAATTGTTGCTGATGCTATTGTCCAATATCTGACTATGCAATATAGTAAAATCAGATGTAGAAAAGAAATTCAAGAAGCAGTTTTATTAGAAAATGAATTATTAGAATTGACACAAACAATGTATGATGATGAAGAGTATGAGATCTCACCTTTACAATATAATGAGACTCAAATATTGAAGCAATATCTTCAACCACAAGATCATTTAGCAATTATGAGTATAGATCAAGGGACATATGCTGATTCGTTAGATAGCTTACCTGAAGCAACATTTGTTGTTGAGCCTTATGGTGATATCAATCCTGTTAAAGAAAAGTTTGCAGAGAAACAAGTGAAAGTAACTCAATTGACACCATCAGGACAATTACCATTTAAAGATAATAAAATGGATATTATTATGTGTGAATATTGCAATTATGATAAATTTGAAATAGAAAGAACTTTAAAAAATCAAGGATATTTTATAGTTAATCAAAAAGGAACGACAGATTTAAAAGAATTCTATCAATTTTATCTTCCTTTTAGTATGAAAGGTTCATGGGATTCATATGCATGTTCTACAACTTTGCAAGATATAGGGATGAAAGTCATTGATAAGATAGATGATTATGGAACACTTCGTTTTCATACAATTCAGTCTATTCATACATATTTTAAAAAATTTGCACCAGATTTTGCAAATATAAATAAATATAAGGTTTTTTATTTGAATGCATTAAAGGATATTAAGGAAAAGAGTTTTTGTGAACTATCAACACATAGATTCTATGTTGTTGCACAAAAGAATATTTAAAGAGAAAATGAAATTTTTCTCTTTTCTTTTTTAGAATATTGATTGAAAAATGTAGAAAAAAAGGCTTGATAAGGCTTTTTTTGAAAGCGCATCATTTTCTTTATAAAATGTGTGGAAAAGTAAATGATTTGTGGTATAATATATTTATAAATTATTAAGGAGGAGTCAATAAAATGGCAGAAAGATTATCTTTTGTAGTTTCAGATCCAGTTGGATTACATGCTAGACCTGCAACTATCTTAGTAAACCAAGCTAGTAAATTCACTAGTAATATTAAATTAAGTTACAATGGAAAAGAAGTTAACTTAAAATCTATTATGGGAGTTATGTCTTTAGGTGTTCCTACTAAAGCAACAGTTGAAATTATTGCTGAAGGTGAAGACGAAAAAGACGTTATCGCTTCAATTGCTAAAGTTATTAAAGAACAAAAAGTAGCTGAATAATTAGCATAAATAACTTATAAAATAAAGAGGTTTCAATTTATGAAGCCTCTTTTATTTTATAAGCTGATAGTATTTTGCGTTATAGTGTGAGTAGTCACTCATCAGTTTATCAAATTGGTGCAATTGTTCTTTTTCAATATGATAGATATCTACATTATGCAAAATATATTTGATATAGTCATCTACATTTTTAAGATTATCCTCAATCATACTTCTTTCAACATGATTTTCAAATAAAATATGAAACAATCTATGAATAGGTTTGTATAAATCGTTAATCATTAATTTAGTACGATTTAACCTCTCTTCCATGAATTGAAAATAACTTTCATCAAAGTCAATGGTGTAGTTATCTCTTATCATTGCCTTAAACTCCTCTCTTTTTCATTCTCTCATAATTATATTATCAGTAATAATATAATTATAAAACACTTCAATTATATATGTAAATAGCACGAAAAATAAAATGTATATTATGTTTGAATTATCGCTTAATATAAAGAGAGAGAAAGAGGTGTTTAATATGGTATTTAAAGTCGAAAGAGAAGAATATATCAATAAAACATTTAGAATAGAAAAGCGTTTATTAGAAGATATGGAAAAATTATGCGATAAAAAAAATATTTCTTTAAATAAATTGGTTGTTAAATGTATTAAGTATGCTATGGATAATCTAGATGAGGAAGATAAATGATTTTCACTTAAAATCGAATTTTTTCATAGACTGTTATTTGTTTTTTAACAAGTAACAGTCTTTTTCAACTTTGTGAGAAGTATATTGTTATTGATATGTATAGTCATAAAAAATATTGATTTTTATAACAGGTAGATGTATAATAATAATATAAATAATTTTAATAATTAT
>CATOPA010000018.1 GCA_951801965.1 uncultured Erysipelotrichaceae bacterium
ATTGAATACTCTCATCAAAATGCAAATCAAAAAGAAAAGCAATATATGATAACCACATATCTAAATGCGTTTGTCTATTTGGAGCATAAATCAATTCCTGATGATAAAATTGGTCATAAACCAATGGAGAAATCTTTTCATTATTCACCTCATCTAAAGAAACAAACAACAACGTTTCAATACTTTCTTCCTCTTTGACTCTAAAATTATCTAATTTATCAGCATCTCTCATCAAATGAATAAATAATAATGTTTTTTCATCATATTCATCAGCAAGTTTATATTGATTATGACAGACAATTGCCACCTTGATAATATTATCGTAATGTTCATCTTGTATAAAATTTCTTATCAACCCTTTATCAAACAACAATTCACTAGAAAATAAAGCATGATCTATCGTTTTATAATCAGCAAAACTCTCATATCTTACCCATTGTTCAAATCTTCCAATATCATGTAATAAAGCAATCAAAGTCGCTAAATCTTTCTCTTCATGTGTTAATGTTAATTGATCACAAAGCATTCTTATACACTTCATTGTTTCATAAGTATGGATAACCTTTAAACGAAGAGAAGGGATTGATAAATCATATTGAGAAATATAATTTTCAAAAGCATCAGTTGCTCTCTTTAAATCAATCATGATGAACAGCCTCTAAAAGTAAATTCATATCTTGAAGAGCAATTTGGCCAGGTGCTGATGCCTTTTTTACGCTTGCAAAAGTCATACATGAACCTGTCAATTCTCCTGTTATACGAGAAATCACGCCCATTTTCCCCATGGACATTGTTATAAGAGGATGAGCCAATCTTTCTGACATATCCATTGTCACATTCAGCAACGTGATGACATCTCTTTTTGTTTGTGGCATCAAGGCAACTTTTAAAAGATCTCCTCCTAGAATTTCCATATGTTCTAATTTTTCTACAATATACTGATAACTTGGTGTTTGATGAAAATCATGATAAGAAAGAATCACTTTGACATCTTGTTGATGGGCAATCTCAACCATTTGATAAACCAATGTATTACCACTCATCAATTCAATATCAACAAGATCAGCTAATTGATTTATAGAAATCAGTTCAATCAAATGAAGATACTGTTCATCACTTAATTGAACTTGTCCACCTTCTCTTAAAGAACGATATGTGACTAATAAAGGACATGATAATTGTGCTTTGACTTGTCTTAATAAATCAATCACTTTCTCATCATCCAAAATATTTTCATAAAAATCTATTCTTAACTCAACCAAATCATAAACAAGATTCTCAAAAGAGTGTATAATCTCCATGATTTCTTGATTATCTCTACCAACAATAGGTAAACAAACTTTTGGTTGACCTTCTCCAAACCTTAATCCTTTCACTTCACATACTTTCATCATTTATTCCTCCTGATGACACACATTTAAAAAACTTATAATTTCTTGACTTGTACGACTATAATGATCTTTCAACAGCACATGATTTCCTTGCTTAATTATTTTTAAAACTGAATAAGGTAAACAGCTCGCTATCATTTCTGTATCCGATTGTTTGATCAAATCATATTCTCCTGCTAATACCAAAACAGGAATATTTATTTTTTTGAGATCATCATATTCAATATGAGGCTCCCTAAGCATTAATCTTATTAATTTCAATTGAAGCCTTGCTTTTTGATGATATAAAGCAAACACCATTAAACATACCATTTGAATATAAAATGCAATACGATAAAATAATTTTATATTTTGAGGTTTTGTATTTGCGCCAATACAAACAGCATGTGCTAATCTTTCATCATCCATAGCAAGCATCAAAGCCTCAATACCTCCATCACTAAAACCAATCACATCATAATGTTCTAATGATAATTCACTAATAACTTCTTTGACATCTTCGCACATCTGCTGATATGATAACTCTCCAACACATGGAGACTTTCCATGATATCGTGAATCAATTAATATCAATTGATATGATTTTTTTAAATCCTCTACTAATCTGTCAAAAATATGATGATCTTCTCCATTGCCATGAAGTAAAACGATGGGAAAACCTTCACCTATCACTTCATAATATATTTTCATGATCATCACCTCTTTGCCTATTATATCAATATTCTATTTTTTTGTATATAAAAAAACTTACTCCTAGATCAAACTAGAATGTAAGTCTTTATATATTATTCACTTTCTATTTCACAAATCACATTTTCATTTATTATATTATGATAATAATCAGATTCCTTATTTCTTTCTTCTAACCATTCTGACTGGATATGTCTTAAACTCATTTTTATTTTTTCTTTTTCTAAAATAAAAGTAGAAATAGCTGCCCCATCAAGCTGACTCACCTTATAGCCATCCTTTTCCATTGTTTTCACATAATTATATGTTGAAAGAATCGTTTCATCATGAACATCTACATCTTCTTGATAGAAACAAAACACTAATTTTTTATCTGTTTGTTCAATGATTTGAACATCTTTCACATCTATTTTTAAGTAATATACAATATTTTTGATGCTCGGAAAACTATCATAAGTTTCTTTTGAAAGCGTTTCTTTTTCTACTTGAACTAAAGGTAAATCTTTAGCATTTGGAGTTGGATCATCAGGGACATCTTTTTGTTGAGAGCATCCTACAATCACAAGCAAACATACAAATAAAGCAAATAGTTTTTTCATGGCAGTACCTCCTTATTAAATTTGTATCCTATAAAACCACGTGCTATCAGAATATTCAATATAGCTAATAGTGTTTTGATAATATCGAATAGAGCTACAGTTATTATAACTTTTTATAAACTCAATCATTTACAAATTTCATATATTAAAGTACACTTTTACATCTTCCATATAGCTTTTTTGAAATAATCAATAAAATAATAATGAATCCAAACTGCTATGAGTCTCTTTATCTATCTCATAACTTACAAAAATAGTCATATCTTTGTGTTTCTTCATTAAATACTGCGACATATTCTTTATCTTTTGATCTATAAACCTTGTATCCAATTGTATTTTCAATAATATAAGTTACTTCCAAATCATTCTTTGGATAACCTGTTTTTTTCTTAACAGCAGATTTTACATGCCCATAAAATGTATAATCATCTGTGATTTCTATATTTGGATCTATTGTTGTTCCATAAAGTTTATCCTCTACTTTAATCATTGGTGGAAGAATATCACCAACAGGTGCTTCTTCCTTAGAATTCATTTGGTGTAAAACAAATATAAATACTCCAATTAAAAATACAATGAAAAAAATAACGGATTTCTTATTTTGCCAACGATATGTAGTCACCTTATATCCACTCCTTATTCTTATTTTTAGAAGATATATCTTTATAATTTCATTATATACTCTTTATAAAAAAAAACAATTCATACATCTATATTCAAACAAAAAAAGTATCATTTGTCTTTTAAAACAAAATGATACTTTAATAAGATACTTAATTTGATAACTTAATTATAGTCATCTTCAATTAAACCGTCATCTTCCTCTTCTTCTACGACTTCTTCTTCATCAGCATAGACATCATTCATATCAATATGAACTTCATCAAATTTATGACGACTTCTTAAATCCCAGTGATTTTCACCTACTGTAATTAAACGTCCATCTAATGTAATATTTGTATAGAATAAAGATTCATTTGCTACTTTTTGATCTTCGTCAAATCCTTTAATTTCAGAAACTTCTTGCCAAAGCTTATAAAAATCTACTGGTTTCTTTTTTTTCTTCATTAAATCAAAAGCAATATCAACCATTGAACTCTGTTTATAGTCTATCATAATATCCTCCTACATTTTTTCTGGTGCACTGACCCCAATTAAATTAAGTGCATTTTTTAATGTGATTTGTGTTGCTTTTACTAAAGCTAATCTTTGTGAAGATAACTCTCTATTTTCTTCATCAATAACATAACATTCATTATAGAATGAATGGAAAAGTTGTGCAAGTTTTTGAATATAATTTGTCATCTTATGTGGTGCTCTTAATTTTGCACTTTCAACAACTTCATTTCTTAATTCATTAATATGTTTGACAAGTTCTATTTCTTTGATATGTGTTAACATTTCGTAATGTGTAGCAGGAGTTAAACCAATATTAAGTGCCTGCTTTTCAATTGAACACATTCTTGCATGGGCATACTGTGCATAATAAACTGGATTATCATTTGACTTAGATTTAGCCAAACCTAAATCAAAATCAAATGGAGAACTTGATGATTTAGATGCAAAGAAATAACGTGTCGCATCCACTCCAATATCATCAATCAAATCCTTAATTGTGACAGCATTTCCAGTACGTTTACTCATCTTAACAACTTCACCATTCTCAACCATACGCACCATCTGCATAATATCTATATTCAATTGATCTGCATTATATCCTAATGCTTGAATTGCTGCTTTCATACGAGCAATATACCCATGATGATCAGCTCCAAGTAAATCAACCAAATACTCATATCCTCTATCTAGCTTATTTAAATGATATGCAATATCAGGTGTCAAATATGTATAACTTCCATCACTTTTAATCAAGACACGGTCTTTATCATCCCCAAATTCTGTTGATTTAAACCATAAAGCTCCTTCACTTTCATAAGTATAGCCTTTATCTTTTAATTTTTGGATTGTTGGAACAACTTTGTTTTCATCATATAAAGATGTTTCACTAAACCAAACATCATGTTGAACTCTAAATTCTTTTAAAATATCTTTAATCTTTTGAAGTTCAAATTGTGTTCCAACATTTCTAAAATAAGCAATGGCTTCTTTTTCATCAGCATTTACAAATTGATCACCAATTGTCTCTTTTATTCCCTTAGCAATATCTATAACATCTTGTCCATGATATCCATCTTCAGGTAATTCTCTATCTATTTGAAATTCTTGTAAATATCTTGCATATAAAGAAAGTGCTAAATTTGTAATTTGATTTCCAGCATCATTAATATAATATTCAGCAGTCACATCATAGCCTGCCGCTTTCATAATACGGCAAATACTATCTCCATTAGCAGCCCCTCTTGCATGTCCTAAATGTAAATCTCCTGTAGGATTTGCAGAAACATATTCAATATTATATTTGATTCCTTGACCAAAATCACTTTTTCCATAATTTTCATTTTCATCTAATACTTCTTTAATAATAGAAGTCATGACATCTTTTTTCAAAAATAAATTAATAAATCCTGGTCCCGCAATTTCTACATGATCAATATGTCCAGCTTCTTTATCTATTGCATCAACAATATTTTGAGCAATCTCTCGAGGATTTCTTCTTAATATTTTTGTTAATTGCATTGCTATATTGGTAGAATAATCACCATGAGTTTTATCTTTTGGAACCTCAATGACTATTCTTTCAAGATCATAATCTTCTACATATTCTAATTTTATCATTGCCTGTCTTAAAACTTTCTTTAATGACAGCTCTATTTTATTAACAGCCATAGTATCCTCCTTTTTCTCCATACTTTTAATACAATATCATATTTAATGATATAGTCAATATTTTTCTTTCTATAAAAGACATTTTTCAAATAATTTTATAATTGTATTTGTAGATTAACCTATTTATAGAAAATATACAAGATAAAATATCTTTATATAAAATTATTTATAAATCATTTTTATATTTCTTCTCATAAAAATAAAATTACTCATAAGGTAACATTGTTATAAAAATATATACTGTTGAAAGAATCCCACTATGATCATAAAGTTCATATTTCATTTTTATACGTTCTTCATTAGCTTGAAAAGAAAGCAATTTTGTTTTTAATAAAACTTCACCATAAGGAAGCTGATAACGATTCCATTGTTCTTTTTGATAATCAAAGAATAATACAGATTGATTTTGTTTTAAGAAAATACCATTCTCTCCATATGTCATATGAATATTCATTCCATTGGCTTCGAAAAGAAGTTGTGTTTCTTTATTCTCATTTAATAATCCTTTAGCTTTATATTCAATTGTTTCTGTTTGTTCATCCTGTTTAAAAATAGCCTTATAATGAACATGCTTTGTTTTATACATTTTCTATCACCTTTGAATATTATAACATATTTTAGGTAAAAATAATCAAAGAGGTGATAGAGTTGAAAACTTTTATAAAATGGATAAGACGTTTTTTTATAACTTGTCTATCAATTATGATTATCATTTATGGAGTAAGCTATATCATTGCAGCTCCTCAAATTGGTCAAGGTCACTATATCAAGATGTATGATCAAAATCATCAGCTATTTTATCAATCAGATTCTCAAAGTAATGATGTTGCTTTAAAAGATGTTTCCAAGGATTTTATTGAAAGTATTGTTGCTATTGAAGATCATCGCTTTTATGAACATCGAGGATTTGATCCTATAGGTATATTACGTGCTATAAAAACAAATCTTACGAAAGGAAGCATGTCACAAGGAGCAAGTACCATTACTCAACAATATGCAAGACTACTCTTTTTAACAAATGAAAAAAGCTGGTCAAGAAAAATAACTGAAGCTTTTTTAACAACTCGTCTAGAAGCACATTATGATAAAGAAACAATTCTACAAGGATATATTAATACTGTTTATTTTGGACATGGTATTTATGGTATTAGAAATGCTGCAAAATACTACTTTAATAAAGATCCTAAAGACTTAGATTTAAATGAGTCTAGCTTGCTTGCTGGTGTTATTAATGGACCAGAATATTTTTCCCCATTCAAAAGCATGGACGGTGCTAAAAAAAGACAAAAGGTTGTTTTAGATAGGCTTGTCGAAGAAAACTATATTACACAAGATCAAGCTAATCAAACATACAAAACACCATTTGTTTTAAACAATGATCCTTCTTCATCACTCACAACATCTTATCCATATTATAGAGATACTGTCATTCAAGAATTAACAAAGCTGGGATTCTATCAAGAAAATTACATCAATCAAGGTTTACATATAGAAACAACTTTAAATCCCACTGTTCATGATCAGCTCAACAAAGTTGTTGATAAACAAATGAAAGACAAAGATGAACTTGAACTCTCTAGTATTATTGTAGATACAAAGACATCAAATGTTTTAGCAATTGTTGGTGGAAAAGACTACAATCAATCACAATTTAATCGTGCCACAAGTGCATCAAGACAAATTGGTTCAACAATAAAGCCTCTTCTTTATTATGTAGCTTTAGAAAATGGTTTTAGTCCCACAACAAAATTTAAAAGTGAACCAACAACATTTCAATTAGATAATGGACAAACGTATGCTCCAATTAATTTTAATAAAAGATATCCTAATAGTGAGATTACTTTAGCTCAAGCTATTGCTGTGAGTGATAATATATATGCAGTAAAAACTCATCTTTTCTTAGGTGAACAAGCCTTAGTGAATATCTTATCACAATTTGAATACACTCACGTTTCTCCACATCCTTCTTTGGCTTTAGGCACACTGAATACAAATGTCTATGAACTTTCACAAGTTTATACGACTCTTGCAAATACAGGTATTTATAATGACATTCATACAATTACGAAAATCACAAATGATCGCGGTGATATTTTGTATGAATATAAGCCTCAAAACAAACAACTCCTACACCAAGATACATGTCTTATTTTAAGTCAGCTGATGACATCAACCTTTGAAGATGTTTATAGCACATATTCTAATGCAACAATGGCAGCATACAAAACCAAAGCAACTTTTGCTGCAAAATCTGGTTCATCTCAATATGATGCACTTTGTGCTGGCTACAATCCTAACTATACAATTGTCAATTGGTGTGGTTATGATGACAATCGTGATCTTACTATGGTTAATGATAGTAAAACATGCAAAGTCATTTTTCAAAAAATGGCCGATTTTCTTCAAGAGGAAGATGTTTGGTATGAAATGAATGATCATCTTGAAGCCAAAGCAATCAATCCATTAACTGGTGAATTTCAAAATAATGGATTGATTTACTGGTTTAAGAAGCTTTAAAGAACATTATGTTCTTTTTTTCTTATAACAATAAAATCCTATAACAAAAAGAATGATAAAAAAGAAATTATACTTTTGAAAAATAACTGAAATATAATACCAGTTTTCACCAAGATAAAATCCTATAAAAGTCACAATACTATTCCAGCACAGTGTTCCTAAAAGTGTATATAGGGAAAATAAAGTCATAGACATCTTTACCATTCCTGCTGGTAAAGAAATAATACTTCTTATTATTGGAACAAATCTCCCTAGAAAAACAGCCTTTTTCCCCTGTTTATCAAACCAATCTTTTGTTTGTTGAATATGATAAGTAGAAAAATGTAATTTTTGTAAAAGAATCTCGCTTATCTTCATTCTTCCTATAAAATAAAGAACAAAGCTTCCTATATATGCCCCAAAAGTAGAGACAGCTATTACACCAAGAATAGAAAAATAATTCTTTGAAATCATAAAACCGCAAAAAGCAAGAATCAATTCTGATGGAATAGGTGGAAAAACATTTTCTAATATCATTAAAAAAAGTAAAGCAATATAGCCATAATCTTGAAGTAAACATAAAAGTATTTCTTTCAAACATAAGCTCCTCTCATAATATAACATAATCTGTATTTTCATTATGCTAAAATACCCTTGTCTTTGTATTTTACAACAAAACATAAAAAATATTCATTATTTAGGGAGGTTTATCATGTTTTATCAAAAAGATATTCAAACAGTTCTTAAGGAATGTCAAACATCTCAATATGGTTTGACTTCTAAAACAGCTTTACAACATCAAAAAGATTATGGTTACAATCAACTTGATGCAAAAAAAGAAGAAAGTTTATTTATTGTTTTTTTTAAACAATTCCAAGATCTTTTGGTTATTATTTTAATGATTGCTGCAATTGTTTCAGGAATCAGTGGTCAATGGGAAAGCACACTCGTTATTGTTTTTGTAATTATCATGAATGCACTCCTTGGGACAATTCAAACACTTAAAGCAAGAAAATCATTAGAAAGTTTAAAAAATCTTTCTCAACCCCATGTGAAAGTTTTAAGAGATCATCATCTTCAAGAAATAGAAGCATCTCTTTTGACAATTGGAGATATTGTACACATTGAAGCTGGGGATATGATTAGTGGTGATGGTCGTTTAATTGAATGTTCTTCATTGAAAGTTAATGAAAGTGCATTGACTGGCGAAGTCGAAAGTATAGAAAAAGATATACAGACTATTCATGAAACAAAAATGATTAATGATCAAACAAATATGGTTTTTTCTGGTAGTTTGGTCACTCAAGGCGTTGGGACTTATGTTGTTACTGAGATTGGAATGAAAACAGAAATTGGGAAAATAGCTACACTTTTAAATCAAACATCTGAAAGAAAGACTCCTTTACAAAAGAATTTAGATGATTTTTCACAAACATTGTCTATTGTCATTATGATTATTTCTTTTCTTGTCTTTTTAATGAATATCTTTTTAAGCAAGCTTTCTTTCCTTGACTCTTTAATGATTGCTGTTGCATTAGCAGTTGCGGCTATACCTGAAGCATTAGGTTCTATTGTCACAATTGTTCTTTCTATGAGTACACAAAAAATGGTCAAAGAAAATGCTATTTTAAAGAATCTTAATGCTATAGAAAGTCTAGGATGTGTTTCTATTATTTGTAGTGATAAAACAGGAACACTCACACAAAATAAGATGACACCACATCACATTTATTTTTATAATAATACACTTTCTACAACACAACTAGATATTTTAGAACATGATCACTATACTTTATTAAAAGCATGTTCTTTTTGCAATAATGCCTCTATATATCTTGAACAAAGAATTGGCGATCCTACAGAGCTTGCTCTTATTGACTTCGTTTCTTTATATCCTCAATTCACTTATGATACAACAAGAATCAATGAATTGCCATTTGACTCCCAAAGAAAAATGATGAGTGTTTCTTCTTCCTCTCATCTTTACAGCAAAGGCGCTGTTGATGTCCTTTTAAAAAAATGCGACTTTATACTTATACATGGAAGAAAAGAAAAACTCTCAACAAGACATATTCACACAATTTTAAATGAAAACCAACGATGTGCAAGTGAAGGTTTACGTGTTTTAGGTTTTGCGTATAAAGATTTTCACAAAAACACACTTTCTTTACAAGATGAAAATCATCTTACATTTATAGGACTTGTCTCAATCATTGATCCACCAAGAGCCGAAACAAAAGAAGCTGTATCTAAGTGTATTCAAGCTGGTATCAAACCTATTATGATTACTGGTGATCATGTTATCACTGCCAAAAGTATCGCTAAACAAATTGGAATATTTCAAGAAGGTGACAAAGCTATTGATGGAGAAACTTTACATCAGATGAGTGACAAGGAACTATTAACAAACCTTCATAAAATTAGTGTTTATGCAAGAGTTGCTCCTGCTCATAAAATAAGAATTGTGAAAGCATGGCAAAAGCAAGGACATGTTGTTGCCATGACTGGTGATGGTGTCAACGATGCCCCTGCCTTAAAACAAAGTGATATTGGTATAGCTATGGGTATCACTGGTAGTGAAGTTGCTAAGGATGCTTCCAGTATGGTTTTAACAGATGATAATTTTGCAACAATTGTAGATGCTATTATGACTGGTCGTCATATTTATCAGAATATTAGAAATGCTATTCTCTATTTACTATCAGGGAATTTTGCAGGCATTCTTTGTGTTTTAATAACATCATTGCTTGTTTTACCAACCCCATTTTTTCCAGTTCATTTATTATTTATGAATTTGATTACTGATTCATTGCCAGCTATTGCTATTGGGATGGAAAAAAGTCAAAATCAAGTTCTTCATGAAAAACCACGTGATCCTCATGTTGCTATTTTAAATAAAAAAGCTTTTCTTCAAATTAGCTATGAAGGTATTGTCATAGCAATTTGTACAATATGTTCTTATATGACTGGGTTAAAGGGTGATCCCCTTGTTGCTTCAACTATGGCATTTTCTACAATCTGTTTAGCTCGTCTATTGCATGGATTCAATAGTCGTAGTCATATGCCACTATTACAGCTTGGCATTTTCTCAAATAAACCAAGTCTCTATGCTTTTTTATTTGGATTTATCTTATTACATCTCATTTTATTTATTCCAGTTTTACAAAAGCTCTTTTCTGTTCATCCTATATCACTGATTCAATTATTATGTATCTATGCCTTTGCATTGATACCTACACTTATTATTCAAATTCAAAAACAATTAAAACCATAGCATATTTAATAACTATCTCAAAATTATGAGATAGTTTTTTAATGTTTGCTTCTCCACTTCACTTATATATTTAAAAACGACAATAAACACTATACCAAAGACCTACAAAGCTTAATATCAAAACAGAAATAATAAAAATCCCCAAAACAACTATAAACATGCATTAATATATGTATAGTATCTTTATAACAAAACTCAATATATGCTGAAAAATATGAATCTTTCATGTTATAATTATTTTGTTTAGATTTGTGGAGGTGATATAATGATAAAACATACTGAAAGGCAAATACAAGAGACCTTGAAAATTGTTGAATCTTCCATCACAAATTGTGAGAAAGTAAGATTGAAATTAAAAGAGGGTTCTGCATCATTTTCACTAAATACAAATAGGGTCAAAGCTTTATATATTTCAAAAGCATTATTAACAAATCAAGATATTATGTATACAAAAGAAGAATTGGAAAAAGCATTTATACAAATTCAATCAATAAAAAATAAAAGTATAACGGGAATTCATAATGCAAAAAAAGGAAGTTCTACTTATACAAGATTTTCTAAATTAATAGATGCGATAGATATAGTGTTGAAATATTTGCAAGAAGCTATTGAAAAATACGAGTAAGAAATGAGGAGATATTTATGAAAAAATATAAGATGGCATCTATACTGATGTTTATACATGGAGCATTTATGGAAATTGGAGGCTGTTTATGCCTAATACCTGTTTTTATATTAGGAAATGAAAAGTTTGATATAAACCAATATTTTTCTTTCATTGTTCCCTATTTTCAAAACAATATGAATTTAATACTTATTATTGGAATGATATATGGAGTTGTAAGAGTTATAGGAGCAATAGGACTATGGAAAAATAAAATGTGGGGACTTGTTTTATCAGTTATCAATTGTGTTATTACAATGGCTTTAATGATGCTTATGTTACCTGCTGGTATCATAGATGGAATACTTGCTTGTAGTAGTTTAATATTCATCTTAACACAATATTTTGGAGATAAAAAAATCATTCAAGAATAATGTAACTTATAAAAAGATATAGCAAACAGCATTTAAAAAATGTTATTGCTGTAAAGAATCATCTCTTTTTTATCCTACACATTTTAAAGATATGATTTCTATATGTGATAAGTGTGTGCAAAAATATAATAAAAAGCGATTGTTATATTTATGAAATCTATAGATAAGAAACATATTCTTTTCATTTTACTAACAATAAAACTATGATCATATTTTCTGTACTTTTGTATTATGAAGCGTTCATACTATGTGATATGAAAGCAAGGATAATCAAAAACTCAAATGTTAAAAAGCGTTGCTTGTAGCTACGGACAGTTCTTCATACAATGTTGTTAGAAAATAAAAAGGAGGATGTTCATCATGTTAAATGAAAACATAAAAACAATCAGAAAATCAAAAGGGCTTTCACAACAAGAACTTGCTGTTCAATTAAATGTTGTGAGACAAACCATTTCAAAGTGGGAACAAGGATTATCAGTTCCTGACTCAGAAATGCTCATTTCTATATCAAAAGTATTAGAAGTTCCAGTGAGTACTTTACTTGGAGAAACTGTTGTTGAAGCAAAAGCTGATGATTTAAAAATCATTTCTGAAAAGTTAGAAATTATTAATTTACAGCTTGCACAAAAAAAGATTTTAAGACAAAAAATTATTCAAGGAACACTTATTGCACTATGCTTTATAATAATCGCCACTTTATGGATATTTATTGAACTAAATAGTCCCTACTTAAACTGGGACTATAATGACCCAGAAACAGCTGTTTTTGGAGTAGGATTTCATATACTTGAATGGCTATTTATAAGATTAGCGCCTGTCATTTTTATTGGAGCAATCATCGGAATTGTCTTCATACGAAAAAGAGTATAAACTTTCCTTATTTTTAATAATTGACGAGAAATATCATTTCAAGGTTTCTAGTAATCTATATGAAGAAAACATCTATAAAAGTTGTTCTTTTTTTGATATACTAATAAATAGTCATTTGAAAGTGAGGGTGTTATATGAAAAAATATATTTTAAATAAACCTATTTTATATAGTTGTTTGATATTTCTCATATGTTTGATAATAAGAATATTTGAATACTTTGTGATAAAAACTGATGAAACATTGATATCAGAAAATTTTATTCATAAAGTATTAGGGATTATAATATTAATTATTTTATTAAATATACTCAACTATAAATTCAAAGATATTGGATTTAAAAAGAAAAATTTTTTGAAATACTTATCTTACGGCCTATTATTAGGATTACTATGTTTTGGTGTTGCTTATTTGATAGAGTTTTTCATATTATACTCTCAAGCTCCTCATTTTGAAATATATGTTAATGGTTTTTCTTTAACTGGAACTGAAGTTAAGCATACTGAATTAATATTTTTTATTTTATGTATTGTTATGAATATTTTAAATGTTGTTATGGAAGAAGGAATGTTTAGAGGTTTATTTTTAAAAATAATAAATAATAAAAGATCTTTTTTACAAGCTAATTTAATTGTGGCATTATTATTTGGAGTTTGGCATTTTGTAATGCCTTTAAGATCTTTTATTTATGGAGAAATGAATTTTATGTCATTATTCATTATGATGATAGGATACATTATTCTTTCTGGAATTATGAGCTTTAAATGGGGATTATTATATCAAATGACTGATAGCTTATTTATTGGGATAGGAGATCATCTATTTAACAATATCATTGCTACAAATCTGATTCATATAGTCACTATATCTGGTGCAGATGAATTACAGATAGTAAGAATAATGATTGCTCAAATTTTATCATTTGTTATTATTTATATGATTTATAGAAAAAATAAAGAGAAATTATACAGTTAAATGATAATTTGAGAGGAATATTATTATGGAAAATAAAAAAATGTCTATATATTTTAATTTCATTATTTTATCAATATTATTATTTGTCATTTCAATAACAATTTTAGAAAGCACCAAATTTATAGCACCCATATGTCTGACTATAAGTATATATTTCTTTGCAGGTGCTCTCATCAAATTATGCAAAATGAATAACAAATTAAAAAACACTGTAATATGTGTTATTGATTTATTATTTTGGCTACCATAAATGATAATCATGAGAACATTTTGTTTTAGAAGAAATGAGTAGAGCATTATATAGATGCCCTACTCATTTTTAAGCTATTCATTCACTTCTGATAAACTTTCAATATTTTTTAAACGCATATAAATAAGTGATTTTTCCCTTTTATTTTCCACTTCTAATATCAACCAAGTTTCATCAAAATCTCTTAATATTCCTTTTCTTTCTAAACCAAAAACAAGATCATCCGTTTCTATTTCTACTTTTTTATCAATCATGCTTTTCAATATAGAATAATCTTTATGCTTATTAACATTCTGATTCTTATTTAATTTTTTTATTTGAGAACTTAAATCACAATACATAATAATGATGACAAATAAAATAAACCACTCCATTATTTATTCTCCTTTAAAACAACCTTAAACCCAAGTATCATATCAATATCTATCAATTTTATCATTGTTTCTTTTTTCAACTGATATTGAACTTTAACAAAACGACTTCCTATTTCTATAATTTTAAATTGAGTATTATAATTCATTGTTGCATCAATAAATTCATCATCAAATGAAATGAAACATTCTTTCCCAACTAAATGATTTAATAAATGATTTGATTGATCTTTGCATTTTAGCTCTATGTGATTATCAGTTAAATCATCCAAGCTTATTTCAAAGAATGATGCAATATTTTTAGCTTGTACTATATCAGGACTGGTTATATTATTTTCCCAATTAGATAAAGTTTGTCTTGAAATCTTTAGCTTTTCTGCTAAGTATTCTTGTGTTAATCCCTTTTTCTTTCTTAACTCAATGATTTTTTGACCCAATGTCATTATCCTCACCTCTAACTTATTATATAAAATCCAAGTGATTTATTCCATAAAATATCTTTGACATTTTGTACAAATCCCTTGACAAGTCTTCAAAAATCATCTTTTGTGTATTTATGAATTCATTCTATAATCTTCTTGTATCTAAAAAAGAACATCATTTATAGATGTTCCCATCACTAAACTATAATTTATTTGTTTAAAAATTTATTCGCACCTTTCATAAACAATGCATATCTTTTTTCTGTTACATTATTTTCCTCTTCAATCCAGACTTTAAATATATTTTCTTTATTTTCAAAAATAATAGAACAAAGTTGTACTGCTGTATAAGTTTCATCTTTTAAATGATATATGTCAATAATTCTTTTATCTAAAGTCATATTGTAAGTCTCTTTGCTTGTATATCCATGTATATGTGTTAAATCATCAATACATTTGTTTTGATATTTTTGACATGGTTTACAAATATCATCTCCATATATTGTTAATTTTAAACACACTGTTGGATTGCTTATCATTTCATTTACAACTTTATAGAAGTCATGTCCCATTTTTTCATCAGGAACAAACTTTTCAATCCCAGAACCATACAACTTGATAATATCTATAAAATGATGAGGTTTTATTAAGATTTCATTCATAATTTTCAACTCACAAATTCAAGCCTTTCTATTTTATTTCTTTTTTCATATGAATATGAGGGGTATGTTCATCATAATAAACATCTCCATAACTGATATAACCATTCTTGGCATAAAATGGTTTCGCTTGCAGTTGTGCAGATAAAACAACTTCATGATATCCCAACTCCCTCGCATGTTTTTCCAATACACTAAGAATATAACTTCCAGCATGTAACGCTCTCTTCTCTTTTAAAACTGCTATTCTTCCTAAAATCATAACACCGTTATCATCATACATTCTTGCACAACCAATAGCTTCTTTATCATAAACAACAAGATGAATGGCCCAAGAATCAATATCATCAAATTCATTTTCAAAGTGTTGTTCTTCTACAAATACTTTTTCTCTAATATCTTTTGCTTCTTTAAATAACATTTTTCCTATTTTATAATGCATCTTTAATCTCCTTTGGATAAAATATTTTTTGATCAGATTTAAACTGTTTAGAATTTAATATTGCTGAAACAATTTCAGATTTTTGTGGTAGTGGAGAAAGTTGTCCTTGATTATCTAATATTTCAATCTCATTCAATTCACCACTTTGACCATAATGCAAATATGGTACTTGCTGTTGACTATCAGTAATAATGTAGTAACGTTCATCATAACCCAAATGATGAGCAACTTCTTTGATATGCTGAAGTTCTTCTTCACTTTCTAATTGTTTATATTTAAACAAACGTCTATTTAAAAAGCGTGATGACAAATCTTTTAATATAAAATCTTTTTCTTTTGTAAATTCTCTAAAGTAATAAAAGACGATACTTTCATCTAATTCATTAAAAGATTCATTTGTGATGTGATTTTCTAAAAATGGTAATAAATAATGAAGATCCGTTTGAAAAACATAAGCGTCATTATAAAGATCTTTAAGTCGTTTAAAAATACTCTGTAAAAGATGTTCATAACTCCTTGTTGTAGGATGATAATAGACTTGCCAATACATATGATACCTTGCAAGAATATAATTCTCAATAGCTTGCACTCCTGATTCTTTATAAACAATTTTTCCATCACAGATTCTCATTGTACGCAAAATACGTGACATATCAAAATGCCCATAAGTTGTCCCACTCATATAAGAATCTCTTAACAGGTAATCCATTCTATCTGCATCAAGCTGACTAGATACCATTTGTATTAATACCTGATGAGGATGTGTATGTTGAATAATCATAGCAACATCATTAGGCATTTTATAATAAAATGAAGCAAGAATATCATGAACTTCACTCTCTTGTAAAATCATTTTAACACTCATATCCTCATGACTTTCATGAAAAACACCCTCAAATGAATGTGAAAAAGGTCCATGTCCTATATCATGCAATAATGCAGCACACATGACACATATTTGATCATAGTCACTCAATGCTTCTTGTAAACATTCTGTTTCTAACATTCTTAAAACCACTTGATAAACGCCTAATGAATGAACAAAACGAGAATGTTCAGCACTATGAAAAACTTGATATGTTCCCCCTAGTTGTTTAATTCTTCTTAATCTCTGCATTTCTTTAGAATTCACTAACTTCCATATTAATGTATGATGAATATGAATATAATCATGAATAGCATCTCTAATCACTCTTTTTTCATGAAGCTCTATATCTTTTAAACGAAAAGATTCTTTAAATTCCATTATATCACCCTCTTTTCTTTATTCTATCAAAGTTTATATAAAAAAGTCTATCTTGTTAAGCATTTTATTTGAGTTAAAAATATGTTAATGTTATACTACTAAAAAAGGAGGTATAAGAATGTTAGATTCTAAGGTTGCAGAATTATTAAATGATCAAATCAATAAAGAAATGTATTCTGCCTATTTATATTTGGATTTTTCAAACTTTTATGCAAATAAAGGACTAAATGGATATGCCAATTGGTATCATATCCAAGCAAAAGAAGAAATGGATCATGCATTAGGAATTTTAAACTATTTACAAGATAATGATTATGCTGTCAGTTTATCAGCTATTGCTAAACCTGACAAAGAACTTGTTCATCTTGATGATCCATTAAAATTCGGTCTAGAGCATGAAATCTATGTCACTCAATTAATTCATACAATTTATGACGCTGCTTATAACGTTAAGGATTATCGTACAATGAAATTTTTAGATTGGTATGTGAGTGAACAAGGTGAAGAAGAAAAAAATGCTAATGATTTATTGACTCAATTTGAATTATTTGGTAATGATCCAAAATCATTATACGCATTAAATAATGAACTAGCACAAAGAACTTATACACAAAGTTCTATTCTTGCTGGTGAATAACAGAAAAGCTAACTCTATAAAATATGAAGGTTTTATAGAATTAGCTTTTTATATTCAAATAATAATCCTAGTTTTTCTTGACCATGAATTGATTTTGTATAATAATTGATATGTTTGAAAGGAGAAATATATGAAATCAAGTCGAAATATAGATATGTTAAATGGATCTATTTGGGACAAAATTATTCTTTTTGCGTTGCCTTTAGCCGCAAGTAGCATTTTGCAGCAATTATTTAATGCTGCTGATATTGCTGTGGTGGGACAATTTTCTGGAAGTACTGCTTTAGCTGCTGTTGGTGCAAACAGTTCAATTATCAATCTTCTTGTGAATTTATTTGTTGGTTTATCCGTTGGTGCTAATGTTGTTGTAGCATCATTTATTGGTCAAAATGATGAAAAAAGAACAAGTCAAGCTATCCATACATCTTTATTTATTTCTATAATCAGTGGATTTGTTTTATTAATCATTGGTCAAGCCTTTGCTCGACCTATTTTAGAACTTGTTTCTACACCAAAAGATATCATCAATTTAGCTGAGCTTTATTTAAAGATATATTTCTTAGGTATGCCTTTTATTATGTTATATAATTTTACATCAGCTATCTTAAGGAGTAAAGGAGATACAAAAAGACCATTAATAGCTTTATTAGTTTCTGGTGTTGTAAATGTTCTTTTAAATTTATTCTTTGTTGTTATTTGTCATATGAGTGTTGATGGAGTTGCAAGTGCAACTGTCATTTCTAATATTATCAGTTCACTTTTACTTTTATATTTTTTAATGCATGAATCTGGAGCTTTCCAAGTTTGTCTAAAGAAAATACACATCCACAAAGAAATACTCATCAAAATTGCAAAAATCGGTATTCCTGCAGGACTTCAAGGAGTGGTTTTCTCTATTTCTAATGTATGTATCCAAACAGCATTAAATGCTTTAGGTTCTGATGCCGTTGCTGCAAGTGCAGCTGCCTTGAATTATGAATTTTTTGCTTACTTTGTTGTCAGTGCATTTAGTCAGGCTGCAGTCACTTTTATTGGTCAAAATTATGCTGCTAAACAATATGAAAGATGTCAGAAAATCACAAAATCCATCTTTATTTTAGGAACAATATCAACCCTTATTATCAGCTTTGCCTTTATTTTGTGTCAAGAATTCTGTGTAAGTTTCTTTACTACAGATATCAATGTTGCTAAACTTGCATATATCAGAATAGAAATCATTTTAACATTTGAAGTTTTAAATATGGTCATTGAAATTTTATCTGGATGTTTAAGAGGAATCGGTTATTCAAGTATTCCAGCAATCATTTGTGTTATAGGAATTTGTGGAATAAGGGTCATTTATGTTTATACAATTTATCCACATTTTGCATCTTTTACATCACTCATGTTCATCTATCCAATCAGTTGGCTCATCACTGCATTGATTTTAGTTGTCGTATATTACTTCATTCAAAAGAAAGCTTATCAAATCAGTTTATAATAAAAAGTAACCATGTGTTTGTTGTGGTTACTTTTTTATCTTGCTAAATAAATGTTTTTAAATACTCAATATATTTCTTTGAAATATATTCAAACTCTTTTGCAAAGTTTTTTAATGTCTCTTCTACATGTTCTTCTTCGTTCAGCAAATGTGTCATAGACATAATAGCTTGATTGCTTCCTTCTATAAGCATTCTTGCAATTTTTTTATCATCTTTCATCAATGTTTTAAGTTCAATCATCATTTCCATCATCAACTCTTGAGTTCCTTCCTCATGATCACAAGAATAGTGATTAATAATTTTTGACTTTAAATCTTTATAACTCTGCTTTTGTGATAAGACAATATTCTTTAATTCATAATCTTCAATTTTATCTTCAACATGTTCGATTGCGAGAATACCTACATTGACACCCTTTATAAGTTCATTTAAACATTTGTCATTATTCATTTTTATCACCAAAACTATTATACCCTATTTACTTGATGTCATACTTATATAACTTGATTTTATCCATCCTACATTTCCTTGATAAATAACATAAGCATATTCATCATATATACCTAAAAGATATACTTTTTCATTTTTTTGAATAGATAACATTGTATCTATATAATCATCTAAGCAATAAAGCTGATAATCTTTTTCATATAAAAATTCATTTTTAATATACAATTCTTGATCGGTTTCTTTTTGATAACAAAGTGAAAATTGTTCTCCTTTTTCTATCAATTCTACTTGAAAATAAGGATAAGATATTTTATGAGGCTCTTTTTGATCGTTTAAAACTGATGTATGAACCGTATATTGAGGTAAAGGCTGAACAAATTCTTTTTGATAAGATATATGTCCTTGACGACTTTCTATAATCAAAGCATTCAACTGTGATATAGCTTTAACCCCTGTTCCACCATCTATACATATTATTTTTTTATCTAAATCAATCAAAACATTATTATCAATACTTTTTTGATAATAATTAGAAACAGGCAAGTGACCTACAACGACAATCTCCTCTAAAATATGACCTTTTGTATAAAAGGATTGCATTTCTAACAAAGAAGACAATGAACTTTTCTTATAGTCTTTTCTTTTTTCAACACCAGCATGAACAAAAAGAAATTGATTAAACTTTAAGGTAACAGGTAAGTGCGATATAAAAGAAAGTTCATCTTTCAAATAGTTTGCAATCTGTTTTTGTACTCCTAAAATTGTTTCTCTTCCATCGTCTAAATGTAATTGATGATAAATTTGTCTAATACATCCATTAGCTGAAACAAGTTGAAAATACTTTGGAATTTGAAGAGCTAATTCTGGAATTGTTAATAAAGCATCCAACGCCCATTCACAATTGCCTGCTAAAACAAAAACTCTTTCATTTTGACTTAATTCTTTTATAAAATGAATTGTTTCAATGACTTGATCACCTTTTTCTACAAAGTCACCTAAAATAACTAAATAATCATCTGTAGTATAATTGACGTTTTCTAATAACAAACGAAATCTATCTAGATGCCCGTGAATATCACTAATTACAATCAAACGATAATCATCATTCACCTTTTTCTTTAAATGTCGAGGTATAATCATCTTACCACCTTCTTTCTTTATAAGTATAATATTTAAAAAAGCTTATATTATCTCTTTCAATAAAGAAAGACAAACACACTGGCTTGCCTTTTATCATTTACTCTTGATAAATTCCTAGTTCTTCTGGCAAAAATCTAGGACATACATTTTCTAAAGAAGCCACAACACTTGCTGCTAACTTTGTCCCAATACCTACTGATTCTTTCAAAGTCTTTCCATATGTTAATCCAATAACAAGTCCTGAACAAAAAGCATCTCCAGCGCCTGTTGTATCCTTGACATGAACCTTTTTTGCTGGATATATTCCATATTCACCTTGATTATTGGC
>CATOPA010000019.1 GCA_951801965.1 uncultured Erysipelotrichaceae bacterium
ACTTTTTGATAATCATTTTTATTATATCACTCAAATAAATAATTTTCTATCTTATTTTTAAATTAGTTATATATTAAAAAATGATAACTTTCATATTTATATTTCGATAATCTTTGCAAGGATAAAAAGATATAATACAAACAAGAAAAGGAGTCAATATATGAAAAAAACATTTTATTTTTTTATAGTATGTTTATTACTTATAAACATACTTGGATGTACAAACAATCACATACCAGAAGATATGTCTTATGACTCATATAAAACTGGAATCAAAGTCTTAGAAATTGTCGATCAATATTTTGAAAGACAATTAAATAGAAAAGAAGCTAACCGTTGTATTGGTGAATTAATGAGTGAATTTAAAGGAAGTGGTATTGGTGATATTGAAATCAAACAAGAAGCCAAACAAATCCAGCTTTCCTTTTATGTCAATGAAATCACATTACTCAAAGCTAGAGATGAATTAGCAAAAAATTTAGGTAAAGAAAAATAATGTTCTTGAATAGGAACATTATTTTAATCTTTTTGAAATTGCATCTGATAAAGATGAGCATATTTCCCTTGAAGTTTCATTAATTCTTCATGTGTCCCCTCTTCCTCAATTCCACTGTCAGTCAATAAACATATACGCTTTGCATTTTTAATTGTTGACAAACGATGAGCAATCACAAAAGTTGTTCTATTTTTTGCTAAAGATTCTAAAGAAAGCTGAACAATGTGTTCACTTTCATTATCTAAAGCACTTGTTGCTTCATCAAATATCAAAATAGGTGGATTTTTTAAGAACACTCTTGCAATTGATAATCTTTGCTTTTGTCCTCCAGATAATTTCACTCCTCTTTGACCACAATCTGTTTGATACCCATCAGGTAGTTCCATAATAAAATCATGAGCATTAGCCTTTTTTGCTGCTTCAATAACTTCCTCATCAGTAGCATCAAAAGAACCATAGCGAATATTATCCATAATTGTTCCTGAGAACAAATAGACATCTTGCTGAACAATCCCAATATTTTGTCTTAATGAGTGCATTTGAACATCTCGAATATCATAACCATCAACTGTAATTGCTCCATGAGTAATATCATAAAATCTTGGAAGAAGCGAACATATTGTTGTTTTTCCAACACCAGAAGACCCTACTAAAGCAATATAATCACCTGGTTGAACTTCTAAATTTAAATGTTTAAAAATATAGTCAGTTTGTTCATTATATCTAAAAGAAACGTCTTGAAACTGAACATGACCTTGTACATTTTTTAATTCTATTGCATCTTTTTTATCTTGAATATCAGGCTCAATTTCTAGAATTTCCATAAACCTTTCAAAACCAGTTGCCCCCTCTTGAAACTGCTCTGTAAAATTAAGAAGCTTTTTCACTGGCTCAATCAAATTCGCAATATATAAAAGAAATGCAATAAGATCTGGTGTTGTAATAGACTCATGACTTATAAAAAGTGCTCCAAAGAAAATAACAGCAACTGTAATTAAACTTGTACAAGCTGTCAATCCAGCATGATACTTTCCCATATAATAATAACTATTACGCTTACTTTCTACAAAGTGTGTATTTTCAACTTGAAATTTATCAATTTCTTTATCTTCATTAGCAAAGCTCTTGACAACACGAATTCCTGATAAATTATCTTCTATTCTCGCATTAATATCTCCTATTCTTTGTTTATTCCTTTTAAAAGCCTTTTTCATTTTTTTGTTATAGTATAAAGCAAAAACAAACATAAGAGGCATAAATGCAAATACAATCAAAGTCAAATAAACATTAATAGTAGATAAAATAATAAATGCTCCAATAAATTTAATTAATGAAATGACAATATCTTCTGGTCCATGATGATATAACTCTGTTAAAGAAAAAATATCATTTGTGATACGGGACATTAGTTGTCCAGTTTTTTGATCATCATAGAAACGAAAAGATAATTTTTGATAATGCTCAAATAATTCATTACGAATATCTCTTTCCATGTATGTTCCCATCACATGACCTTGATATCCAATATAATAATTGCATAAGTATTCTACTAAAACCAAAACAATCATGAATATCCCCAATTGATAAATCATAGAAATATTAACAGGATCTTCCATTAAGATAACACCTGTGACATGTCTTGTGACCATTGGAAAAACTAATGACACCACTGCAGCTACCATAGCACAAAACATATCTTTAAAAAATAGGACTTTATATGGCTTATAATAAGATAAAAATTTCTTTAATCTTCCCTTCATCAGTCTATTCCCCCTTTTCTTAATGGTTGTTATTTTACAACATTTCGAAATTATTGTCCATGAAAAAAGCCTACAAAATTGCAGGCTTATAAAATATAATCAGCAGGATCTATATGCTCCTCTTCTAAAAGACGATTAATTTCTTCACTATCATCATTTAAAATAGAGAAAGCAATATTTGTTGCATGATCTGCAACCCTTTCCAAATTAGCAGCCAAATCTGAATAAAGCATCCCTGCTCTTGGTTTCATAGTACGTTTCTTCATATCTGATAAATATTCATGTTGTAATTCTTTTTCTCTTTTATCTATCAAATCTTCTAGTTTTAATATTTCAGATAAATGCTCTAAAGTCTTATTAGAAAACATGTCAATACTAAACTCTAATTCAGAATTAACCAATGTTAATAACTCTCTAATCTCTACTTTATGTTCTTCTGTAAAGAAAATTTCTTTCTCATTACATTTCATTGTAATATTTGAAATAGAAGAAGCATGATCTCCTATTCTTTCAATATCAGCAATAACATGAATCAAAGGTCCAATCATCTTTTTATCTTCTTCAGGAATTGGATACTGATATATTCTTGTTAAATAATCATAAATGCCATGATTTAATGTATCAATATGTGCTTCATTTTCTTTAATACGTTCATATGTTGACACATCTACTTCTAAAAGAGAATTCACTGCCAAATTTAAATTAGTCAATGCAATAGAAAACATTCTTTCTACTTCATGAATTGTTTGTGGAATAGCAGTTGTTGGAGAAAAAGGTCCATCTTCTGTAATAAATTGCAATCCAAATTCTTTACTTTCTTCTTTGCCAGGAATTAAAATTGTTGTTAATTTAACAATTTGTTTATAGAATGGGAAAACAAGTAAAATCTGGAAAATCTTAAAGATTGTATTTGAATATGCAACATCTTTTCCTAAAGCAGATGTTAAAGCTGCACCACTTGCATTTGCTGAACCTGTTAAAGTTGTAATAAATGCTAACATTTGAGGCATAAATATAGCTAATAAAATTCCCATAACAACTGTTCCAATAATATTGATAATCAAGTGAATGGCTGCAGCACGCTTAGCATTGACTGTACCTCCGATACTTGCTAATAATGCAGACACACAGCATCCTATATTACATCCTAATGTTAAGTAAAAAGACATTTCCAAAGACACTAAACCTTGAGAAGCTAAAACAATTAAGATTCCAACCATTGCTGATGCACTCTGAAGAACTGCAGTGACAACAACACCAATCAATACAGCTAGTATAGGATTTGTTAGTGATGTTAAAGTATCAACAACAATAGGTGAATCTTTCATAACTTGCATAGCTGTTGACATACTATTCAACCCAAAGAATAAAATACCAAATCCTAATATAATTTCTCCAACTTTTTGAACAGTTGGCTTTTTGCAGAATTGCACCATACAAACACCGACAAAAATAATAAATGGAGCAATTTCAGATAAGTTAATTGTCATTAATAACCCTGTTACAGTAGTTCCAATATTTGCTCCCATAATGATTCCAGAAGCTTGATATAAATTCATTAACCCAGCATTAACAAAGCTGACAACCAAAACAGTTGTTGCTGAAGAAGACTGAATGATACCAGTAAATAAAATACCAACAAATGTTCCTATCAAAACATTCTTTGTCATTTTTTCAAGAATACTTCGTAATTTTGCTCCAGCAACATTTGTTAATCCATCGCTCATCAGTTTCATTCCATAAAGGAATAATCCCAATCCCCCTAATAAAGCGAATATTGTTATTAAATCCATAAAATGACCTCCTCATCCCTCTTTTATTCTGTCATTTTTTATCATACGTCATCATTATACTATATTTACATGCCCTTGAAAATAATGTTTTTACATTTTCACGACATAATCTTTACATTTTTTTAACAAAAACTCATATTAGACATATGATTCTATCTTTGTTATAATATCAATCGAAAGGAAAATGCTTATGTATAAATTTAAAATTATTAATTATAAACCCTATGAATATGAAATTTTACAACATCAACTTGATCAATTAGGAAAAGATGGATATTATACTGATGATCTCTCTTTTGTCAGTATTTTTAAAAAGGTTAATCATCCTATTTATTATAAAATTGATTTTTTTAAGCAAACTGGAAAAACAAGAACAGAAAAAAACAACCTTAAGGATGCGTTTTGTGATCCCTATTTAGAATATAATTATCAACCTATTTATAATAAAAATGGAATGTATGTTTTTGTTGGAGAAACAGAATTTGACATCAATATCAAATGGAATCAAAAAGAAAACTATATTGATGAAAAAAAACGTTATCAGCCTATTGGCTATATGTTATCGACTTTATTAGTATTGATATGTTTACTCGTTGCACCCTTTTATTCAACAACAATTGATGTTTTTTTAACCTATGGAACAGCTATTTCTTATTTAGGATTGATACTTTTATGTATGACTTGTTTTTATCGTCATGCTTGTAGTTTTTATTTTTATTCACAATTTTACCAAATGATTCATAAAAAAATAAACGTTTTAAAAATATCTCTTCTTTCAAAGCTAAGGTTTTTTTATAAAATGAGTTTCATAATTTCAGTCATTTTGATAATAGGTGGACTTACTGAAGATATCTTTAATACTCAAGATTTAACAAAAAATGAATGCAACATATTGACATTTGAAGATTTAGGTATAAAAGAAAAAACAGAATTCTCTGCAAAGAAAAAAACAGGTTTTTTTGTTTCACCATACTATACTTCTATAGAATTGACTGAACATGATGTTCTTTATACAAAACAGTACCATTTTCATTCATCAAAGCAGGCAGAAAATAAACTAGATAAAATAATTAATCATCCTGAAAATTATGATTGTACACATTTTTCAGCCCATGATTCAGCCTACTACGGATATGTTGATGAACAGCTCACAACTCTTGTTATACCACACCAGAATACAATTACTATTGTTAATTTTGTTTTCGACTATACAAACGATAACTTAAATGCAATCATTCAATACTACAAATAAAGGGACAAATAAATGTCCCTTTAATAATATTTTGTCATTTCATCTACTGACTTTCTCTGTGGCATTTGAGGTTGAATGTCTCCATATCCGACAGCTATAACACTTAAAACCATTTGATTATCATCAATATTTAAGATTTCTTTAATACGCTTTGCATCTCTTATTCCCATAATCAATGTTGATAAGCCTAATTCAGTTGCTTTTAAAATAAGATTCATATCATGTAAACCACAATCATAACATCCCCATCCATTTCCAATTTCATTACTTGCCTCTCCATTTCTTTCATATCCTGATCTATTAATCACAATACATGAAACAATAAGAACTGGAGCATCAACAACATTATTATAATTGAATTCTGGTAATGTTTGTTTGATTTGATTTAATGTATCTGGTGTTTGAACAACATAATAACGAATGACCTGTGAATTTTTCCATGATGGAGCCAAGTTTGCTGCTTCAATCATCGCTTGAATATCTTCTTTAGAAACATCTTTCTTCTGATACTTTCTTATACTTCTTCTTTGCTGTAAAGCCTCTTGTAATTCCATAATTTATTCCTCCTTGATACTATTATAACACAAAAGTCTGGAAATCACGACTTCCAGACCTTATCAATTACTTATTTGCATCAACCATTAATTGACATACTTGATTTGAAAATTTTACAGGATCATCAATACTAAACCCTTCAATCAACAATGCTTGATTATATAATAAAGATGCATAATCATTTATCTTATCTTTATCTTTTTCAAAGACTGATTGTAAAGCAACAAAGATTTGGTGATTTGGATTAATTTCTAAAATACGACCTGCTTTAATATTTTGTCCATCAGGCATTGCATTTAATACTTTTTCCATTTCAAAAGATACACCTTCACCACTTACTAAGCATACAGGATGTGTCTTTAATCTTGATGATATCTTTACATCTTGAACTTGCTCTTTTAAAGCTTCTTTTAATGTCTCTAATAAATCCTTGTTATCTTCATGGACTTTTTCAAGTTCTTTCTTTTCTTCATCACTATCAATATCAAGATCACCTTGATTAATATTCTTAAATGTTTTTTCTTGATAATCTCTCAACATTTGCATGCAGAATTCATCAACATTATCAATAAGATATAAGATATCAAATCCTTTATCCTTAACAAGTTCAACAGTTGGTAATGAATCAATCTTATCATATGTTTCACCACTAGCAAAATAAATTTCTTTTTGGTCTTCTTTCATAGCATCAAGATATTCTTTTAATGTAATCATCTTCTTTTGATTAGCACTATAATACAAAAGCAAATCTTGAAGTTTTTCTTTTAACATACCATAACTATTATAAATTCCAAACTTCAATTGTAACCCAAAGTTTTTAAAGAATTCTTCATATTTTTCTCTATCATTCTTTAACATTTTTTCAAGTTCACTTTGAATACGTTTTTCAATCTTATCCGCAATGACTTTTAATTGACGATCATGTTGTAAAATCTCTCTTGAAATATTTAATGATAAATCTTGAGAATCTACTAATCCTTTCACAAATCTAAAATGTTCTGGAACTAAATCGCTTGCTTTATCCATAATAAAGACTCCTCTAGAATAAAGCTGTAGCCCTTTCTCATAATCTTGAGAATAATAGTTCATTGGAGTTGTTGAAGGAATAAATAGCAATGAATCATAAGAAATTGTTCCTTCTACACTATTATGGATAACTTTCAATGGATTAGAAAAATCATTAAATTTATCTTTATAAAATTCATTATATTCTTCTTCACTAATATCTTTCTTTGGTCTTTTCCATAAAGGAACCATTGAATTTAAAGTCTTATTTTCAATAACTTGTTCATATTCATCACTGTCTTCTTTCTTTTGAGAAGTTGTCATATCCATTCTAATAGGATAATGAACATAATCAGAATATTTCTTAACTAATCTTTGAATTTCATATTCATCTAAATATTGATCATAATTTTCATCATCAGTATTTTCTTTTAAATATAAATTAATTCTTGTTCCATGAGATGGATAAGCACATTCTTTTATTGTATATCCATCACTTGTATCTGATTGCCAAACATATCCTTTTTCATCACCATATTTTTTAGAAAAAACTTCAACTTGAGAAGCAACCATAAATGCTGAATAAAAACCAACACCAAACTGTCCTATAATATCAACATCAGTTTGTCCCTTATCTAATGCATTTTTAAATTCAAATGAACCACTATTTGCAATGGTACCAAGATGTTCTTCTAATTCCTCTTCATTCATTCCAATACCTTGATCAATAATAGATAAAATACGTTTATCTTTATCAATAACTAATTGAATAGATAAATCTTCTCTTGAAATACCACCGATATTTTCAGTTAATGCTTTATAATATAATTTATCAGAAGCATCACTTGCATTAGAAATTAATTCTCTTAAAAAAATCTCTTTATGTGTATAAATAGAATTAATCATTAAATCTAATAATCTTTTTGATTCTGCTTTAAATTGTTTCTTTTCTGCCATATTATACATCTCCTTTATAATTAGCACTCTTCACACTCATGTGCTAATAGTATATTACACCTTCTTGTTAGCACTGTCAAGTGCAAACTGCTAAAACTCATAAATTATACTGTTTTTTTAATTGATCAACTTTTTGATACAACTGCTGCTTATATGCATTTTTTAAATCCTTATGATAATAGATAGAAGAAATCTTTTTATAAATATCTTCATCATATGCTTTTATATGATTTAAAAAATAAGGCTTTGTTTTTCCTCTTAAATATAAAGCACCACAATAAATATCTTCTACTCCAATTTGTGATGCCAATTTATAAATAGCTTCTAAATTGGCATAAGAATCATTCATATAAGGCACAACAGGCATTAATAAAATATGAGTGCTAGCATGTGTTTTTTGTTTAATTATTTGTAATGTTTTCATTCTTTCTAAACTACTTGATGCATGTGGTTCTAAAATTTTTTGTATTCGTTCATCAGCACAAGTAATAGTACAAGAAATTTGCACTTCAGCAATCAATGATAACTCTTCTATTAAATCAAGATCTCTCAATATCAATTTTGACTTTGTAGCTATACTTATAGGATTTTTATATTTAATCATTAACTTTAAAACATCTCTCATTATCTTTAACTCTTTTTCAGCAGGTTGATAACTATCACTAATGCTCCCAAAATTAATCATCTCTTTTTTCCATCGAGGTGATGATATTTCCTTTTCTAGAACTTCACAAAAGTTTTCTTTATAATAAATGTGATCATAAAACTTCTTATCATTTAAATAATCATGTGAATATAAAGCATAACAATAAATACAGCCATGTGCACACCCTCGATAAATATTTGCATCATAATTATAAGGAGTCATTTTATCTTTCACATTTCTAATAACACTCTTACATTGAATAGGAATATATTTCATGTTTTCACCACCATGCATTTATTATATCTTAAAAAGAAAAGAATGAAAATTTAATTTTCATTCTCTTTAGGTAAAAGTAAATTTAAAATTACACCAACAATAGCCGCAAGAGCTGTCCCAGATAGTGTTGCACTTCCACCTAATGGGAAAACAGCACCACCCAAACCAATAACAAGCATAGCTGAGGCAATAATCAAATTTCTTTGTTTAGAAAAATCTACTCGCGAATCAATCAATATACGCAATCCATTGCTAGCAATAACTCCATAAAGAAGAATACTCATTCCTCCCAAAACGCAACTTGGAATAGAACTAATAATTGCTGAAATCTTACCACAAAATGATAATATAATTGCAATAACTGCAGCTCCACAAGTCACATAAACAGAACCAATCTTAGTTAAACCGATGACACCAGTATTTTCACCATATGTTGTATTTGCTGGGCCCCCTAAGAAAGCTGAAACAGCCGTTGCAACACCATCACCAATTAATGTTTTATCTAATCCAGGATCTTTCAAAAAGTTTTTTCCACATATTTTTCCTAGTACTGTATGATCTCCAATATGCTCAGAAATAGTCACAATAGCAACAGGTAAAATAGCTAATGTTTCAGGTCCAAAATAGAAATGGTATTCTCTAAAATGCCCTCCTGTCGAAAAAGGAAAAGCAAATTCTGGTATAGAGAACCATGATGCTTTAGCAACACCACTCAAATCAACAATTCCAAAACATAATGATAAAATGTATCCAATAACAATAGCCACTAAAAAAGGGACAATCTTTAAAAATCCTTTTGCTTTACTTGAAATCAATGCAGCAACCAAAAAAGTAATAATAGCTATAATCATAGGTGCAATCTTTCCATTTTCAACAAATCCAGCATTGTTTACTGCATTACTTGCTAATCCTAAACCAATAACAGCAATCATCGGTCCAATGACAATAGGTGGTAAAAGTTTATCTATCCAATCTTTTCCAACAAATTTAATAATAATTGCTACAACAACATAAATAACTCCAACAAGAATTAAACCCGTTTGTGCAGCAGAAATATCTCCACCCATTGCTTCTACTGCTAATATAACAGCAGTAATATAAGCAAATGAAGACCCTAAATAAACAGGTACTTTTCTTTTTGTACAAATAGTATAAATTAAAGTTCCTATTCCAGAAGCAAACAATGCAACTGATACTGGAAATCCAGTTAACATTGGAACTAAGATTGTTGCTCCAAACATTGCAAAAACATGTTGGAAACTTAAAAATAACCATTCAATTCCTCTAGGTTTTTCATTGACATCAACAATTAATGTTTTTTCTTCATTCATTTCTTTATCTCCTCTTTTCATATATCTTAGACATTATATCAAAAGATTTCTTATTTGTCTTTAATTATTCATCAATCGACAAATTAAAAAGAAAATTTTCATTTTAAACCTTTTCTATAAAGCATTTTATTCAACGACATCATTAATTTTAAAAACATTATATCTACATTTTTATAGATATTATATAAAAAAACAGGAATTGATCATTTTCATCAATTCCTATTGTTTTATAATTAGACTCAGTGTCATTTATCGTAGATTATACGATAACTCCCATGATTTCTTTAGTTATTAAATCATAATGCTATTCAAATTTTTTCTTATATGAAACGAAAATAATGATAGCTAATGATAAACCAGCAAGAGTAACAAATTCTGTTATGTTTGCATTGTCACTTGTATCTACTGAATCTACCCCTCCATTTTCATCAACATTTATATCTGCCATATTCTTTATACTATAAGTTAAATGAATAGTTGAAGTATTTCCTTCTTCATCCTCTATGACAACTTCAATATAATAATTATTAGGTATATTTTTATCTAACTGAGTTATTACGTTTCCATCTTTATCAAATACTTTAACAGTTGTCTTTGAACCTTCTGGAATTTCATAACGATCTAATACTATTTTTTCTATTTCATCTATACCTATTTTTTTATCTTCTTTATTTCCAACAAGAGTGTCACTATATTCACGATGAACATGACCTTCTTTATCCATAACATCTGGTCCATCTGGAGTTAGTGGTATTGTTGATGTATCTCCAGGTTTTTGTGGTTTTATAGAAATATGAGGAGCTGTCTTTATTTCATAATCTGTTATAACAGTTGTTGTATTTCCATATTGATCAGTTATAGTTGTTTCAATAGTATATTTTCCTGATTGAGATAAATCAATCTCTTTTATTATATCCCCTGATTGATCTTTTATCACTACAGAAGAAATTGAACCATTGTCAAATTGATAACGAGAATCAACCCATTTTTCAATATCCTTTTGACTAAGTTTACGATCTTCAGTAGGTCGACTATATTTATCTTTAACTTCACTATGATATGTTCCTGTTTCTTCATCTATTGTAGATGGAGATTCTGGTTCTAAAGGTGTTGGTTTTTCAGAACCCTCAGGTTTTATAGAAACTTGTGGTAATTTAGCAACCACATAATCTAAATCAATAGTTGTTGTATTTCCTAACCCATCTTTAACAATTGTTATAATATGGAATTCACCAGACTTCGTACGATCTAAAGTATCAATAGTGTTACCATCTTTATCTATCAATTGTATAGATTCAAATGCTACATCAGAGCCTGTCACCTGACTTGTAATTTGATATCTATCCTTAATAAATTGCTCTACAGCTGCTTTATCTAATACATCATCCATGACTGGTACCATCACAAAATCATCAGCCTTTTGATGAAGTGTATTAATATCTCCAGGATTTTCCCCAGGTTTCGTTTCTATAGGTGTATTAGGTTCTAAAGGTTTTACTGGCTTTGTAGGATCAGTAGGTTTAATTTCCACCTTTGGTGGTCTTGCTGTTGGTAATCCATTGACTGGATTATCAAAAGTTGTCCCTTTTTCTTCACATCCATTATAGTTAGAGTCACTTACATATTTTGCAGTAAATTGAACCTTATCACCTTCTATATATGGTATTTGTATTCCTTTTGCTTCCCAATTATAGGTTAATGAACTATAATGATAACCATCTTTTGTATCTGTTTGGGCAACAACCTTTACAGGATCTCCAATAGCAATACCATTAGCATAAAATTGAATTGATCCATCTGGTGATTCACATGTTTTTGCCATTCCATCAGCAGGTCTCACTATAGCTTCAAATGTTACACTTTTTACTTTTCCATCACTTTCATTAAGTTTATATGTAAAATCTTTAATAACACTATCAGCTGGAGTAATACATGCTTGCATACGAACCTTATGTCCCCAATATTGAACTTTGAAGTTTGGCTCATTTGCATACTCATCTGATGTTAAAATCATTTGATAAGTTCCTGCATTTATAATAGTTCCATCAGTAATTTCTTCATTAACTTCTTGTCCATCTTTATCTAATAGTTTTTGGTGAGAAACAGCTAAATGATTAACATCACTAAGAATTTTACCATCTGGTTTACGAGCTGGAATTTTCAAATCAGCAAATTCTTTTTTCATCTCATCTCCGCCAATTTCTAATCCATCGTATTGTTTCTCTAAAATTCCTACAAGTTCATCACTCATTTCCTCTTTTGATAAAACAAAATCTATATATTGTTTAGCAAGTGGCTGAGCAGGATCAAATCCAGGAAGTGTATAACTATATTCACTATCCCATTCTTTTCCATCATCATCAACAATGACTAAATTTTCAATTTCTATATCTTTTTTAATGACACTTGAAGGTAACCAGAAATAAACCATATTATTTTCATCGATATTATTAGGTAATCCATATTCTGGAGAAATGGATTTTCCGTCAATCAGCACATTAAGACTTTTGACACGTTTATCTTTGAATTCTGGATAGATACTCATATCAATTTTAACCATTGTTAATGTTGTTCCATTACCATCTGTCACTGTTCCAGAAAATTTTGATGTATTAAATGACCCACCAGTAACAATGATATCAGTCCCTGTACCACCAATATCACTTGTTTGACTAGTAATTGGAGTTAGATTTCCACCTGTAATAACAAATTTATGACCAGTATTACTTCCTGGAGCACATCCAGCTCCAAAAGCATTTCCATGTTCAAAACCTTTAGCAGTTAAATTTCCACCATTAATATATATGTCTCTAGGAATTGTATTTTGATTTAATTCTCTTGATTTTATTGTTCCTTCCATTTGTGGTCTATCCCAGTTGGCACCCCAACTTGAACTTAATCCAGTTCCAACTCCTGCACCATGATAAGAACCAGTCGCAATAATTGTTCCACCATTAAATGTCATCACTGTACATCCACCAGCCATAGAACTTCCAATACCCGCTCCAGTTCCATCATAATCTCTACTTGTACTTGATACAGCTTTATCATAGGCAAATGCTTCAATATAACCACCATTAAATGTCATATCACCTGCATTTTCCCAAATACCACTTCCGATTCCACAGCAAGACTTACCACCATATGCATACAATTTTCCAGGATTTTTACTTTCCATAACATATAATGGATCTCCCTCACTCACTTTTGTTCCATTTTCTAAAACACAAGTCTTTGGCACACGTCCTTGTGATGGAGTCAATGCATTCCCATTTGAATCTACATTACGTACTCCATCATCAATAACTAAGATAGAACCCTCACCACAGTGAATTGCAGGAAATAAATCTCCAGCTTCTAATGTATTACTGCTTCCATCCGCCAATGTCAAATGAAGATAAGTTCTCTTTTCAGGAAGTATATCTTCTCCTTTTGTTGCTACTGATCCATCAGCAGTTCCTGTTAAATTTGTCGCAACATCTAAAGGTAATGGAGCAGTGATTGTTACATTATCTAATGTAATATCTGCCTTTGTTCCAGGCTTCACTCTAATTCCATAGTTAGATGTTCCAGAAAAAGTAAGTCTTTTTCCTGTCATAACAATAACCATCTTCGCACTTTCATCAATTTGATAGTCAGTTCCTTCAGTTCCTCCTGAAACTGTATATCCAGTACTTCCTAAAACTTTCGTCTCAGCATGAACCAATTGATTAGCAAATACAAGTCCTATCATTAATATCATACATAAGAAAATTGTACTTACTTGTTTTATACTCCTAAGTTTTCTCATTTTCTTCTCCTCCCTATTATCCTTTTATATTAAAAGAAAACAATTACAACTTTACATTTAAAAGCCACTATTATAAAAAATTGTCTCTCTACATTTTTTGTAAAAGTGCTTACAAAAAATCATTTTTATTATACTCCATATTATATATTACTGTCAAACAATTAAAGAATCTTAGTCACATAAAATAATGAAAAAAATAATATCTCTATATTTATATTCTAAAAGCAGACATTTTGAAGCTTGTTATTTATTGTATGATTTTATAATGGAAAACACATAAAGAATTATTAAAAAACATGATATGAATAACTTCTTCTACTACACACAATAAAAAGAAATATATAATTTATTAATAGATATTATACATAAAGAAAAACTAGGAAGTCTTATTGACTTCCTAGATAAAATACAAAATGTCCAATGCTTTAATATTCATAAAACTCTCTTTTATAGAATATTTGCATTATTTTAATAATAATATTTTTAATCTAAATCTTCACCATTTGATTCAAAAGCTTTCTTCACCCAAGCAAATGATTTTTTAGGAATACGTTTCATATCTCTTAAATCTTTATTTGTTCTATTTACGTAAACGAATCCATAACGTTTATCCATATTACACATAGATGCAAGAATATCAATTGGTCCCCAAGTAATGTATCCTAAACATTCAACACCATCTTCAAACATAGCTGCTTCCATAGCTTTAATATGATCTCTATGATAGTTAATTCTATAATCGTCTTCAATTGTTTTTCCTTCTGCTAACATTTGATCGATTTCTTCTTGAGTTCTATCTTCTCTCCAACCAATACCATTTTCTAACACTGATACTGGAAGTCCAGATCTATTATATAAATCATTTAATGTCCATCTAAATCCTGTTGGATCAATTTCCCAATCCCATTCATTCGCTTCACAATGTGGATTTTTAATTTGTTGTTCACTAACACATGCACATGCTGGTCTTTCATAATCAAATGTTCCTGTCTTAACAGTATTTGAACGATAATATGAGAAAGCAATATAATCTACAGTATATTTTAATAATTCTTCGTCTCCATCTTCAAATTCTGGAGTCCATCCTCTGTTTTCAAGATATGCATTCCAATATGAAGGATATTTTCCTTTTGCAAAAGTATCAATTAAATAAGTATTTAATAATTGATAGGCTTGAGTTGCAAATAAATTATTTTCTGGACTATTTTCATAAGCATAAATATTTGTCACTGCTGCCATACCACAGAATTTTGCATCTGGCTGCATTTTTCTTAGAGCACGAACAGCCTTGCAATGAGCCATCATAACATTATGAGTCACTTGATATAAATGTTTAGGCATTGATACACCTTCTGGAATTTCTTCAGCATTCGATACTCTTAACATTTGACTATGTAAATTTTGTTCATTGAAACTCATCCAATGTTTAACTCTATCACCAAATCTCTCAATACAAACTTGAGCATATCTTTCAAAACAATCAACAACATAACGAGAAGCAAAGCCATTATAATTTTTTACTAAATGATAAGGCATATCAAAATGAACAAGTGTTATCATAGGTTCAATTCCAGCAGCTAATAATTTATCAATTAATTCACTATAGAATTTTACCCCTTCTTCATTCACTGGTTCATCTAATGTTCCATTAGGGATAATACGACTCCAACAAATACTAAAACGATAAAAGTTAAATCCCATTTCTTTCATTAATGCAATGTCTTCATCATAACGTGTATACTCATCAATTGCATCGTTCCAATCTGAAAATTCAGGATTCATTGGTCTTACATCATATACGCATAACCCTTTTCCTCCCTCATTTCTATGTCCTTCTGTTTGGAATGATGAAACTGAACCACCCCAATAAAAATCTTTTGGCATTTTCTTTTCCATTTAAAATCCTCCTTATATTTTCTATTATCTATTTTATTTCAAATAAAATAAAATGTAAATATTTTCCTTATCCTTTATAAAATTATTTCACAATAAATTGTATTCTCCTCACTTCTATGAAACATTGTTTCATTTCTTATTTATTTTGTAAGATATGAAGAAATTGCATAAACAATTTGACCATTGTATTCTAATTGAGACCAGCCATTTGTATGTGTTCCTATACGTTTAATATATTCTCCATTTTTTAATATATATATAATTTGAGAATCTGTAGTTGGACTAGAACGTAAATTTGTTTCTTCTTTTGCAGTCACTTGTTCATTGACTGATACAAAGCCATCTGAAACTATGTCATCTTCATCTTGCGAAGGCTGTTGAATTACTTCATTAGACAAATAACTTGTGACAGCATAAACAATCTTTCCTTTATACTTTAACCTTGACCACCCCTTATTACTCATTGCTATTCTTTCTAAAAATTCTCCACTTTTCAACGTTCCAATCAACTCACTATCTGAAGTAGGTAAAGCTCTTAAGTTCACAATATCTTTTGCTGTAACCTTATCTTTTTTAGCAGTAAATGTATTTCCCTCTACAATATCTTCTTGTATAGTCTGTGTGGATTGATAAGACAAATCTGTTGTTAAATAGGAAGAAATGGCATAGACAATCTGATTTTTATATTTCAGCTTTGACCAACCATTTGTCCCTACCCCAATACGAGTTAAAACTTCACCATTTTTTATCTTAGCAACAAAATCACTTTTTGATGTTGCAGATTTTCTTAGATTGACTTCCTCTTTTGGTGTTACTTTTTCTTGAACAGATGTGTATATTTTTTCTTCTTGTGTCTGTGGCACAGTCGCAGGTTTTATTTGAGCTTTTGCATTTTTAGGTTTAGACTTGCTATTTTTAAAATAACAAACAACCATATCAACATATCCCTCAATTCCTTTCACACTTCCCTTATTGGTATATTGCCATGCATGACATTTTCCTTGATAATCAGGCAGATCTTTTTGAGGATAAATTTGTGAAGAATATTGAGCAATCCATACCTTATACTGTGAAGCAATTTGATCAATATCTATATCTATATAATTATCTTGTATATCTTTTAACGACCCATAAAACATTGCATCATATCCACCATCTTGTATAGTTTTTAAAAAAGCTAATGCATTCTTTGTTAATAGCATAGAATTTAATTGACTGATGCGACTAGAAGGATGATTATATCCTTCATAATCATAAACAACTGGATAAGAAATGGAATATCCTTCTATAGCTTTCATTGTCCATTTTGCTTCTTCCCTTGCTTCATCTTCATTAACTGCTGTAGAAAAGAAATAAACTCCTACAAGAATATCATTTTTTTGAGCTTGTTGAATATTATAATCAGCATTGTCATCTTTATATATTTTTCCATTTTCGCCACGATAGCCTATACGAATAAATGCAAAATCAATATGATCCTCTTTCACTTTTTTCCAATCAATCTTCCCTTGCCATTTAGACACATCGATACCATTACTACGATCTTTTTTAGCAACCAAATCATGAGCATTCATAGATGTTCCTTCATCTTTGACATCAATATTTTCTGGATCTACAGTAGCATCTCCCAATAATGTTGTATCAATATCATCATTCATAGTATCTGATGATTTATGATTAAAAAATAGGTAACCTACAATCAATATAATCATAAAAACAATTATTAAAATAATCGTAATCATTTTTCTTTTATCAAACCTTTTATCTTTATAATAAATATGACTCATACACTATCCTCCTATCAATAATATTATATCATATTTAATAAATACAAATAAATATCAATTTTCATTGAGTCAGTCTTTTATGAAACAACGTTTCATGATATACTAGAGATGATGTTGATACAATTTTTATACACCCTGATATTGCTAAGGATCATTATAACTCTCTGCTAACTCATGAATTTAGTCATGATGCTCTTCATCATGATACAGATATGAGTTTTCATTACTATTGTCATGTGTATAAAATAAAATTAGAAAAAGAATCAAATGATTTTGCTTGTAGATTATTATTAAGTGATATTAATATGAATAATATATGCAACCTATAATTTATCAATAAAAAAGAATACCATATAAAATATAGAAACTATAAAAATGACTAAATAAATCAATTACTGTTTGTATAAATTAAAACTAGGAGGAATGACGAATGGAAAAAGAAGAAAAATTAGCAGTTGATGAATTGATGAAATTTAGAAAAAAAGGATCATCAACATGTATAGAATGTGGTGCTAAAGCTAAAGAGAAAAGAATTGAATTGGATTTTTGTAAAACATGTGCAATTAATTTTGATGGCAGAGTAAGAATGTTAAATGAGGCTTCAAACATTGAAGCACTTGATAAGTATTTTTCTAAGGTTGTTAACACAATCAATTCCAAAGAAAGCTATGATAACGAAGCTAAAGAAAAAGTTATACAATACTTTAATGAAATTTACAATGAAAGAAAAAGCAAATTTTTAGAATATGAAGAAAGCAAGAAAAAAGAAGGCGTACTTTATGATGTAAAAGGAAATAGAGGAAGATCATTAGAGGTATATGCAAATAAAATTGTTATCAAAACTGCTGTTACTGTTGGATCAATTATCAGCGGAAATATGACTGATGGTAAAAAAACTATTTATTACAAAGATGTTATAGGATTGCAATATAAACCATGTACAACTACTGTTGGTTTTATTGGTTACCTTCAACTTGAAACAGCTTCTCCAATGATGAATAATGACAAAAGTAACTTCTTTAACGAAAATACTTTTACATTTGATAACACAACAGTATCTAATGAATTAATGGAAGAAATAGAGCATTATATAGATGAACAATTAAATAAGATAAAATCCCCTCTTATTTCTAGTGCTGATGAGATAAGAAAATTCAAAGGTTTATTGGATGACCAGATTATCACTCAAGAAGAATTTGATGAAAAGAAGAAAAAATTATTAAATTTATAGACAAAATAAAGAGCATGTCTAAAAACATGTTTTTTATTTATTGATAGTTTAAAAATATTTTTTGATACTATTTTGTATTTTTAAAAATATAAAAAAGCCTTATTTTCTAACGTTTATTTACTTTTAATATTTTACACAGTATAATAAAGATGGTGATAAAAATGAGTATAATGACACAATTAGAATTTGAGTTAGAGTTTTCTCACTCTGAAAAAGAAATTGCTAGATATATTTTAAAAAATGGTGAAGAAGTACTGACAATGTCTGTTAAACAGCTTGCTAAAAACACATATACATCTCCTGCAACTATTGTTAGACTTTGTAAAAAAATTGGTTTAGAAGGATATAATGATTTCAAGATTAAATATTCTGCTGAATTACAGTATGATCTTCACCATGCTAATCGCATTGATGTCAATTTTCCTTTTGAAAATGATGACTCTTATCCTCTCATTGCTCACAAACTAGCAACACTTTCTCAAGAAGTGATTACTGATACAATTCAACTTATTGATTTTCAACAATTAGAAGACATTGTCAACTTATTGTATCAATATCATGATATTGATATTTATGGTTCAGGAAATTCAATGCTTGCAGCTATGAGTTTTCAACACAAAATGATGCGTATTAATCGCAATATCAACTTAAAAGTTTTACAAGGTGAACAAGCATTTATGTCTTATAATTCAAATGAAAAACATATCGCTATCATTATATCTTATTCTGGTGAAACAAATGAACTGATTCAAATTGCTCAAACATTACAAGAAAAGAAAACGCCAACAATCATCATTACTTCTATTGGTGATAATCGTCTTTCACATTATGGGCAATATCTTTTAAACATAGGTTCTCGTGAAAAAATTTTCACAAAAATCGCACCATTTGCTTCACAAATATCTATGGAATTCATATTAAATACTATCTTTTCATGCCTTTTTCAAAAAGACTATGAAAAAAATATTCAAACAAAAATCAACTATGATAAAAAGAATGACTCACGTCATCCCCATAGTCCTGTTAATGATGAAACACAATAAACATTGTGTTTTTTTTATAAAAAAAGCTGTTAGCTATATAGCTAACAAGCCCTTTTACTTCTTATTTTCTTCTTCATCTTTATCAGATAGAATTTTTCCACCTAAAAATCCTGCTAATAAACTCTTTAAATCAACACCAATAGATTCATTCATACCTTCACTCACTTGTGTTGCCGTTTTCACAATATCTGAAACCAATTTAGCACTATTACCATCACCATACATTGTTATCTTATCAACTTTTTCTAATGGTTTTGCAGCAGCTTCAACAGCCTTTGGTAACATATTGAAATACATTTCCATCACAGCAGCTTCACCATATTTCTTCATTGCTTCTGCCTTCTTATTCAATGCTTCTGCTTCTGCTATACCTTTAGCTTCTATTGCTTTGGCTTCAGCCTCTCCTTTAGCAGCAATACCAGCAGCCTCTTGTTCCATTTGGTATTTGATAGCTTCTGCTTCAGCCTTTTTAGCTTCTGCTTCACGTTTCTTTTCAAACAGCTGAGCATCAGCATCTTTTTGACGTTTATATAAATCTGCATCGGCTTTTTGTTGAGCAGCAAACTTTTCAGCTTCTGCTTGCTTCTTAATCTTTGCTTCTAACTCTTGCTCTGTAACTTCAACATCCTTACGTCTTAATTCAATTTCCTTTTCCTGACGCATAATATTAGCATCAGCAGTTGCAATCTCTATAGATTTACGAGATTGTTCTTGTTGAATTGTATAAGCCGCATCAGCTTCTGCTTTTTTTGCATCAGCGATTTTTTTCAACTCTGCCTGTTTAATGGCAAGCTCATTATTTCTTTCAGCTATTTTTGTTTCAGCATCAACTTTTGCATCATTAGCTTCTTGTGATGCCTTTGCTTGTGCTTGAGCAATATCTCTTTCACTCACAGCTCTAGAAATAGCAGCATTTTTTTGGATTTTGACAATATTATCAACACCCAAGTTTTCAATAACCCCATTACCATCAACAAAGTTTTGAACATTAAATGAAACAATATCTAAACCCATTTTTGCTAAATCTGGTTCAGCATTTTCTTTCACCAATTCAGCGAACTTTTGACGATCTGAAACCATTTCTTCAAGATTCATACGTCCAACAATTTCACGCATATTTCCTTCTAAAACTTCTCTAGCAACTCCAGCAATATATTCAACTGGCTTATTTAAAAAGTTTTGAGCAGCAAGATTCAATCTTTCAGGATCATCACTGATTTTTACATTCACAGCTGCATCTACATTAATATTGATATAATCTGCTGTTGGAACTGCATTTGATGTTTTTACATCAATAGGTATTAATTGCAAATTTAATTCATCCTTCTTTTCTAAAAAAGGAATTTTAATACCTGCTTTTCCAATAAGAACTTTAGGATCTTTACGTAATCCTGAGATAATATAAGCTGTGTCAGGAGAAGCCTTGACATAACCTGTTAAAATAATAATCAATACCAATATAAAAACAATAATTCCTATAATCACACCTACATTATTGATCAACATTTCTACAAACTCCATAATACATTCCTCCTTTATATATTTTATTTTATCATTTTT